>ONKB01000113.1 GCA_900318305.1 uncultured Prevotellaceae bacterium
ACTGGGCCCACTGGGGCAAATGGGAGATGGGCCAGGCTTAGAGGCTCAAGTTAGCACATTAGGCTCATTGGGCCCAGTGCTCTCAAGTGGCTCATTAGGAAATAGACCTCATAAGATAGCAGAGGATAAGGAACAAAAGAGAAACGGCATCCGAATAAACCGGACGCCGTTTCTCTTATTATAAGGAAATAAGTTTAAAGTATTCCTTCCGTTTTTTAGAGTTTCGGGCCTGCAGCAACAAGAGCCTTGCCAGCTTCGTTGGTGGTGTACTTGTTGAAGTTCTTGATGAAACGACCTGCAAGATCCTTAGCCTTCTCCTCCCATTCAGATGCGTTAGCATAAGTGTCGCGTGGATCAAGAATAGCCGGGTTTACATTGGGCAGAGATGTCGGCACCTCGAAATCGAAGAACGGAATCTTCTTTGTCTCAGCCTTGAGGATAGAACCGTCAAGGATAGCATCGATGATACCACGAGTATCAGGAATTGAGATACGCTTGCCTGTACCATTCCAACCTGTATTAACAAGATATGCCTTAGCACCACTCTTCTGCATTTTCTTTACGAGCTCCTCAGCATATTTAGTTGGGTGAAGCTCCAAGAAAGCCTGACCGAAGCAAGCGGAGAAAGTAGGAGTCGGCTCTGTGATACCACGCTCCGTACCAGCAAGTTTTGCAGTAAAGCCAGAGAGGAAGTAGTACTGAGTCTGCTCAGGAGTAAGGATAGATACTGGAGGCAGTACACCGAAAGCATCAGCAGAAAGGAAGATGACATTCTTGGCAGCAGGACCTGCGCTCTTGCCGGCAACTTTCTTCACAATCTTTTCAATGTGGTCAATTGGATAAGATACACGGGTATTCTCTGTTACACTCTTGTCAGCAAAGTCAATCTTACCATTCTTATCAACAGTTACGTTCTCAAGAAGAGCGTTACGCTTGATGGCACCATAGATGTCGGGCTCATTTTCCTTAGAGAGGTTGATAACCTTGGCATAGCAGCCACCTTCGAGGTTGAATACACCCTCGTCGTCCCAACCGTGCTCGTCATCACCAATGAGGAGACGCTTCGGGTCGGTTGACAAAGTGGTCTTACCTGTTCCAGAAAGACCAAAGAAGATAGCGGTGTTCTTGCCTTCCATATCAGTATTGGCAGAGCAATGCATAGAAGCTATTCCCTGGAGAGGGAGATAATAGTTCTGCATAGAGAACATACCTTTCTTCATTTCACCACCATACCAGGTGTTGATGATAACTTGCTCACGGCTGGTTGTGTTGAAGGCAACACATGTATCTGAGTTAAGACCGAGTTCCTTGTAGTTCTCTACCTTTGCCTTAGAAGCATTGAAGATAACGAAGTTTGGCTCAAAATTAGCAAGTTCAGCTTCAGTCGGCTGGATGAACATATTCTTAATGAAGTGTGCCTGCCAAGCTACCTCTACGATAAAACGTACAGCAAGGCGGGTAGCCTCATTAGCGCCACAGAAAGCATCTACTACATAGAGATTCTTGTTGGAGAGTTCCTTGATAGCGATATCCTTCACCTTAGCCCATACGGCTTCAGTCATTGGGTGGTTGTCGTTCTTATAACCCTCAGTAGTCCACCAAACCTTATCGTGGCTCTGTGCATCGTCAACGATATACTTGTCCTTAGGAGAACGACCTGTGAAAACACCTGTCATCACGTTTACTGCGCCAAGCTCAGTTTCCTGACCTACCTCATAACCTGTGAGAGAAGGGTCTATTTCAGCTTTGTAAAGCTCTTCAAAAGAAGGGTTGTGAGCTATCACGGTTGAACCTGTGATACCATACTTTGTTAAATCTACTTTTGCCATAAAATTATTATTTACAAATTATTTATTAAACTTCTCATTATAAGCCCTTTCAAAGGGTCTTCTTTTCCGAGTGCAAAATTACGAATTTTGTTGGCTTCTTACAAGAGTTTCTTTCTATAATTTTTTGTAAAATGCACTCCTTTAAATATTTTTATCCTTTGGTCGTTACTTTTGCTATTTTGGGGTTTCAAATAATTCTTCAAGCTGACGAGAGACTCTCTCCAAAGATGAAACAATCTGTTCGTCTTCAGGTTGTAGCAGCAAAGCCTTCTCATAGGATTCCTTGGCAGTCACCAGGAAATCAGCGTAGGTTTGTTTCTCAAACTTCTCTTTCGAAATTCCTGAAATATATGCTGATGCCTTCTGCTCAAAACAATAGCCCAGACAGATATAGCCGATAGAAAAATCCTGGTCAAGAGCCACACTTCTTTTATAGGCCTTTACTGCCTCATCATACTGTTTTCCTTCTTGGCACAAATAACCTTTGAGGAACCAATTATAATAATTGCCTGAGTCATTTCTCAAAGCCAAATCAGTTATCCTCACTGCTTCATCCCGTCGGGACGTTGAACAATAATGCTCCACCATATTTCCCAGAAAAGAACCATTGTCGTCAGAACACAGCAAAATGCCTTCAAACAAAGTTGTCTCATATTGTGCCGTATCGCCCATCTGTTTACAAGCCTCAGCTTTCAGTTCCAGGACATCCTTATAGTTTTCCTTATTCTTTATTCCCCACTCGGCATATTTAAGTACCGTTTTATAATCCTTATTCCTAAATGCAGAAGCCATCGCATAGAAAGCCACATCAGAAAGCAAAGCGTCCGATTCTATCGTTCTCTTTCCAGAGAACAATCTTGAAGATGTGAAATCAATATATATTGAGAACATCCTCTGTGCCTTATCATAGATGGATTTGTCAAACATATATAATCCGCCGTCTATCAAATAAGGACAGGCTTTCATTAACCTCTGGGTGTTTTTCTCCCTGTAAAGCGGCTTTGTATTATCGCACGCTGCAGCTTTCGAGTCGCACACATCGCACGCCATACATGCGGCAAACATCTCCACCACATTGTCATAAAACATCGTAGTATCTGCAGGCTGCCGGTGATGAAGCCTTTTATGGCTCCTTGCCACAAGTGCCGCTTCTCTTTCCCCCTGCTTGTTAAGTATTTTTGCTTGTTCCCTTATGTTGTCTCCCTCAGCAAAAACCTCTGCGAGAAACAACCAAGGCAATAAGAGACAGAACCATTTTTTCATTTTATGTCTCTCAGCACAAGACTTTTATACATTCGTTGGAGAACACCTTTTATAATATTGGTTTTCTTGTCAGAAGCATACCCATGGGCGCCGTTGCTCATCATGACGAAACCATATTTTTTCTCAGGATTGAAATACATGGCACTCCGCATGCCGTAAGCCCCTCCCGTATGTCCTACCAGTTCTACGCCAGGAGAGTATTGGGTCATCCTGTTCAAAGTCAAACCATAGTTTTCATCGGCGGAGCGTGGGGTCTGCATATTCTTTGACGATGCCTCAGAGATGATTCTTATGCCATCGGGTGTTGTCCCGTAATTCATGTGCATTATCATATACTTTGCCAAATCTAAAGCAGACAGTTTCATGCCTCCTGTCGGAGAAAACAAAATGGCGTCCCGACCCATGACATACCTGGAAATTTCCTCACTACGAGGATTGTATGCCGATTTATCGACACAGGTGTATTTCCCGTTGCCATATTCATACAAGCTGGCAAATTTCTTGCTGTCCAATGAATCAACACAATATCCGCCATACAATCCCAGAGGGCGTAAAATATGTTTTACGACATATTGGTCAAAACGTTCTCCTGATAATTTCTCCAGAAAAGATCCGCTAAGGTTCAAATTCAAATTACAATACTCATAACCTTTGCCTGGCTCATAGTCATTATAACATTTCGCATAATTGGGATTCTTCTCCGGATTGATGACATCCAGGGAATCATAATAGCCCTGGCTGTCGTTTATGCTTGATGTGTGGGACAAGAGCATTTCAAGTGTTATTACCTTGTCGGGATACTTAGGATTGCGAATGGTAAAGCCGGCTAACTGGCTGACGTCGGTATCCAAGGTGACTTTGCCTTGCTCAACCAGCTGCATCAGACTGGTTGTGGTGAAAGACTTGGATATCGAAGCAATCCTAAACAGCGTATTCTCCTGAAGAGGTTCCCTGGTTTCCATATTTTTCACACCAAACTGATTGTGATAGACAATCTTGTTGCCCTTTACAAACACAACGGCAAGTCCCACATTCTCCATCTCCTCACGGAAAGCCTGCACTTCTGCCTCAAAGTTGGCGACACATTTCTTAAAACTCTTGCGTGCCTGCACCGGGAAAGCAACACAGACAATGAACAAAAAACATATATACTTTTTCACGGTTATGATATTTTAGAACAAAGATGACTTAAATCCTTCCGGGTAATGATAATCCTGCTGCTTCTCTTTGGTAAAAAGCCTTATCCACGACCTGAAGCCTGCTTCCTTCTCTGAAAACTCAAAAAGGCGCACTCCTCCCGGCTTCAAATTATTGTACACCGAATTATAACCGCTGAAGCGGCCATATATCAGGAACTTATTCATATACATCAACGCACAGTCGCTATCATGATCATGGCCGAACACAAAAGCATCGATGTCTCCCCGTTCTACCGTTGCAGAGAATAAACCCGAGTTATATAAAGAAGAGCCGGGTTCTTCGCCGAAATTACCTCTCAATAT
This sequence comes from uncultured Prevotellaceae bacterium, assembly GCA_900318305.1. GTDB lineage: Bacteria > Bacteroidota > Bacteroidia > Bacteroidales > Bacteroidaceae > UBA6382. Next base: position 4,595 of record ONKB01000113.1, read on the forward strand.
CCGTTTCGTATCTCTCAGACCATCATTGTATTCCCTTACAGGAATATGCATAAACATCATGCCGGGAACATTCTCCCCACCATTTTGTTGCTTGAAGTATTCACTCTTCTTACAATACCACTCTATCTGGTCATGACGAATGAAATCATAACATGTCGGTTTCTCCGCAAACTTCCTGCCGGAATCCAACAGATAGAAAACTCTTTTCAACTTGTTGTCCTTTGTTGACAACGTAATAATATTATTCGAACAATTATGTATGCCTGGTATTGACGGGGTATTGATATTTGACGGCAATGTCCTCACATAGTCGAACACCTCCTGGCGCGTCAGCCCAAACTCCTCATCATGATTACCCAAAGTAACGGCAAAAGGGATATGGAGTTTTGCCATAGGAGACAAGATATATTTCAAATTCTCTTTAGCCGGAGCCGAATAGATGATATCTCCTGTATGTATCACCAGGTCGGGTTTTTCTTCTTCCAGCATTGACGTGATATTCCGCAATGCTTCCTCGGCAAATTCCTGCGTCGCCATTCTCAATCGCCCTTCATGGTTCTCATGGACACCCACAAAATGGGTATCAGCGATTTGCATGACCTTGAATTTGCCCGAGTTATTAAACTTGAAGTCAGGTATGCCGGCCGTAGTGTCCATATCTGTGTTGGAGCCACCACGAACAACTTTTCCCAAAGTTCCTCCTATCATTTGCTCCGGGGACAGGGCCAATGTTGTCGCAACAGCAAACCCTTTGGCTGTCTTCTTCAAAAACTCTCTTCTGTCAAACGCTTTCATTTCCTATTTTATTTCCTGGCCTTGAAGATTATACATCTTACCATTTCGTACGATTACAATCCTATTGTTGATGACACATTTATAACTACGCGACGGATTGTCTTTCTTCACCATGATGTCATGTATGCCCGCAGGGTTGTCGCCATACTTCTTATCCATAAAAGCAAAACGCCGGTCTATCCAATTATAAATATACTGCTCCTCAGCGTCAATATCCAACTCTATACCATTTACTCCACTCCACCGGGCTTTCTCCCGTTCCCATGCACCGGTACTTCTAAACAAGGTGAAATAATCTGAAAAATACTTCTTGAATCTCTCTGGAGTAAAATAGGTCTGGCGTAATTCCTGATACCGTTCTTTGTATGTCTTATCCAATCCAGTATAAACATATTGCATCAAATAGCTCACCCAGTTAAACCATGTTTCTGTTTCAACCTCGGCACAAAGTGTATCTGACGTCCACGACCGGCCCCAGGAGTGGTCTAAATCCCAGGGGGCAATACTCATTTTCTGGTTTGCTTCTGTAATATCATAGCAATATATATACATATTCTTGCATATATTGTCATCTGCCATCAGGAACTCAACAAACAAGAAATAGTCTTCCCACACGGGGAGATCAAATTTGTCCTTGAAATGTGAGTTGACTTCAATAGAATCGCTAAAAGTCATCCAATAAACATCATCTACCAATGGTTTCCAATCTATCGGCTCTCCTTCCTCCACATCGGGGTATGACACCTCTAAGGAATGCCATGTAGCAGAATTGTTATTGTATTCATAGTAGGTCTCATCTTCAGAATGCAGAGAAGACCAACCGTTTGACTTATACAACATTCCCTTAGGAGTCTTGCCTTTGAATTTTTTCAGTTTCAGCTGTTTCCTGTCGATTTTCTCGGTAAAACAATACAAACCCCAATACTCATTATTCAAATAAACTTCCACAAATTTCCCATGAGTGCCATTCTGGGTCTCAGGATTTAATTCAGAGACATAAGACTTCCGGGAGAAATCGTTCCACAAGTCTGTAGAGACCCGGTTGCGCATTCGTGCTTTGTCGATTGTCATCGCATCCAAAATCCAGGAATTGTCTGAGCGCATGCCCAACAGGGCCGAGTCTAATTTTTCTCCTTTCTCATCCTGCAATTTAATTGCAAACGATTTTTTATCATAAGACAACGACGTGCTTCCACGATAACGTATTTCTATCGGCAACACTTTTCCATCATCCAACTGAAATGTACCTGAACTGAACGTTGTTGAGAGATTCTCCCCAGTCAACCTTATTACTGGCAACTGAGCCCTCGTCAACAGGACACTACACAAACACAACCATATAACTGATAATACTCGCATAGGCTCATTACAGAATTATTTTAGCTTCACATCCCACCAGGAACCAACGCCCTTGTTCTCGCCATAGATGCAACGGGATGTGATGATGAAACGACGAGCCTTTTCGTCCAAGGCCAAACCCTCACACTCGTCGGTAATATTCGTTGTCAGGGTGGTGTTTATTCTCTTTTTCTCAACGTCATAGTCGTGTATCTTTCCTAGCGTTGAACGTTTGGCATTTGTTCCCCAACCGACAAGGAAATAAATATGCCCATTCCTGTACTCACAATCTTGGAGGGTTCCGTCATTAGGAATCTCTACAGGATCTTTTTCGTTGACATATCCCTCAGCATCAATATCGTTCATATTGAAACTCGTGATGCAATAGGTGTCGGTAGCATAGCCTTTTTTCACATAGCCGATAACCCAGCCGCGGTTTCCCTCAAAATCCCATGCACAGATAATGTCATCATAGCGGTTCCTGAATTTTATTCGCTTCACAAGGTAATCGTGTTCTATATCTACCACATCCACAAACTCATAATTATCCTTGTCGTCAACAGCTTCAACGGTATTCTTAGGCTTCATGTGACCAGTTGCATACACCAACGGTATGGTTGTCGTAACTTTCTCGCCATTCAATTTAACATAGGTTTTCTGATTGCTGAAAGCAATACTGCCAAAATGGGTTTCTGTTGCCCCCTGATATTGAAATTGTTTTTTTGTTTCCAGTAACTTGCCCGTCTTGGAGTGATATATCAACAATCCCTTGCCTTTGTCATAGAACTGGTAAAGTTTGCCTTCATACAAAGCAGCTCCCTGCATAGACAATTTCTCGTAATTAGCAAACATCTCCTGCTTTCTGTTCCACGTGAAATGATTTCGGTTATTACTGAAATCAATACGGGCTCCAGAGTAGGTCCCTGCCTGTATTCCAATAATCGTTGGCTGAGCATATATAGCTGACACTATCATCACAAGACCTGTGACCGACAATAATCTCTTCATTTTTATGTCTTTCTATTCCTTACAGATTAATTAGATAGCGAAAATACTAATTTTTCGTAAATTTGCATAAATGTTTTCAGAAAAAATGCTAAGCATAGGTCTCGATATAGGCTCTACGACAATCAAGGCAATTGCTATCAATAATAGACGACAGATTATTTTTACGAAATATGAACGGCACAATGCCCAGGTTCGTGAAAAGATTTTATCCCTGTTAGAAGAAATCCATTCGTCCTTACACCCTTCCAGTTGCACACTGACACTTACCGGTTCCATCGGTCTGGGCATTGCAGAACGCCAAGGTTTCTCCTTTATTCAAGAAGTCGTCGCAGCCACAAAATATGTCAGGCAAGAGCATCCCAAGGCAAATTCTCTTATTGACATTGGTGGAGAAGATGCCAAGATTGTCTTTTTCAAAGACGGGGAAGCGTCTGACTTGCGCATGAATGGCAATTGTGCCGGTGGTACGGGTTCATTCATTGACCAGATGGCCATCCTTCTGGAGATAAGCAACAAAGAGCTAAGCGACCTCGCCTTAGCCTCTCGTCAGATTTATCCGATTGCGTCTCGGTGTGGTGTCTTCTGCAAAACTGATGTCCAGAATCTTATCTCGAAAAACATCAAATCTTCCGATATTGCCGCATCTATTTTCCATGCCGTCGCTGTCCAGACCGTTATGACCCTAAGTCACGGATGCGACATAAAGCCTCCCATTCTATTTTGCGGGGGCCCATTTACTTTCCTGCCTGCTTTGCGCCAAGCCTTTGAGAATTATTTGAATTTGACAGATGATGACATCGTCTTGTCTGAGCAAAGTCATCTTATCCCTGCATGGGGAGCAGCTTTGCACGGGATGGAGTCGGAAACAGAACCACAACAACTGGAAGATATCATTCTTTCTCTCAAAAAGGAGAACAACACAGCATGTAGATGCTCAGAATCATTGGCACCCCTGTTTGAAAACCCACAGCATCTTGACAGTTGGAAGAAAGAAAAACAAAACTATACGCTCAAGACTGCGCCACTAAGACCGGGCAGGCAGGACGTGTATATTGGCATTGACTCTGGCAGTACGACTACCAAAATCGTCGCACTTAACCCTCAGGGAGAGACATTATATTCCTATTACAAACCCAACAGGGGAAATCCCATACAAACCGTTATGATGGGTTTGCAGGAGTTTCACCAACTTTGCCAGCAAAACAACATGGTACCCGTTGTCCGTAGCAGTTGTTCAACAGGTTATGGCGAAGATCTCATTAAGACAGCTTTCCATTTTGAACATAGTATCATTGAGACGATTGCCCATTACCTTGCCGCAAGAAACATTTTCCAGGAGGTAAGCTTTATCTTAGATATCGGGGGACAGGACATGAAGGCCATCTTTGTCCAAGAAGGCGTTATTAACCATATCGAAATCAATGAGGCCTGCTCATCCGGATGTGGCACGTTTGTAGAGACCTTCGCCAAAAGCCTGGGCTACAACCTTACTGATTTTGCCGACAAGGCCTGTCTTGCCCAACATCCCTGCGATTTAGGAACACGGTGTACTGTTTTCATGAACAGCAAAGTGAAACAAGTCCTTCGAGAGGGTGCTACCATAGGGGATATCGCCTCCGGATTATCATATTCCATTATCAATAACTGTCTCCACAAAGTTCTGAAAATAAAGAATTTTGAAGAACTCGGAGACAATATTGTCGTTCAGGGAGGAACAATGCATAACGACGCCATATGTCGTGCATTAGAGATTCTCACAGGAAAAACTATTTTCCGCAGCAACTCCCCGGAGATAATGGGAGCATATGGTGCAGCCCTATATGCCTTAGCCCATGCTCATCAAGACATCCTATTAGACGACATCGTCAACGGTGCACAATATCAGACACACACGACCCAATGCAAAGGTTGCGAAAATCAATGTCTGGTGAACACCTATATTTTCTCAAACAAACAAAAATTCTATTCCGGGAACAAATGCGAGCGGATTTTCAACAACAAAGGAAGACATTATCTCCCAGGAAAGAATCTCTGCGAAGAAAAAAACAAACTCCTGTTCAACCGCTCCGGTGAAGCCAACATCCATGCTACCTTAAAAATAGGCATTCCACGCATATTGAACATGTATGAGGAGTTTCCTTTCTGGCACACTCTCTTTTCTCAATGTGGAATACAAGTCGTTCTGAGTGATGCATCTGAGTTCAGGTCTTACGAGAACTGTGTTCAACATGTCATGTCAGACAATATTTGTTTCCCTGCAAAATTAAGCCACAGTCACATCCTCAACCTCATAGAAAAGAAGGTGGACCGCATATTCCTACCTTATGTTATCTATGAGAAAAACGGCACAGGACAGAACTCTTTTAATTGTCCTATTGTATCTGGATACTCCGATGTCTTGCGAAACTCCATGGCTATTCCAGTTCCTTTTGATACACCACCCTTTACTTTCAAAGACGAGCAGGCACTATTACGGCAATGCACCTCCTATTTGAAAGGACTCGGCATTAAATCCTCTGCGATACATACTGCTTTCCGGGCCGCCTTATCTGCCCAGAATGCCTTTGAGGAGGAAATCTGTGCACTCAACAAACAGGTCTTTGAATATAACAGGCAACACAACAGAATGGTTATTCTTCTTGCTGGAAGGCCATACCATACCGATCCGTTAGTCCAACACAAAATTGCGGATATGATTTGCAGCCTTGGTGTAGATGTCATTACTGAGGATATCGTCAGAAGGGACAGAATGGATACCAGTGATACCCACTTTATTTCCCAATGGTCTTATCCTGGGCACATCCTTAATGCGGCAAAATGGGCTGCCCAGCAAGACTATAATCTACAATTTATTGAGATCACTTCTTTTGGCTGCGGTCCCGATGCCTTTATGCTTGACGAAATCAGCAGTTTACTCCATCGTCACAACAAGGCTTTCACCCAGTTAAAGGTTGACGATGTCTGCAATATCGGCTCATTAAAGTTACGCGTGCGCTCTCTTGTCGACAGTTTGAGGCTAAACCTTTGCCAACACCAGCCAAAAAGCGTTTTGCCTTTCGTTACGCCTCCTGTCTTTGATGAAAAAGAAAGACTTCTGCGGAAGAAAATCCTGGTGCCATATTTTACGCCTTTCATCTCTCCGCTTATTCCTTCCTTTATGAGTTTATCTGGCTATGACTTTGATGTCTTACCCATCAGCGACGAGGCTTCGGGGAATCTCGGATTGAAATATGCAAACAATGAGATATGCTATCCAGCCACTTTGATTGTCGGAGACATCATCAAGGCCTTTGTCAGCGGGGGATATCATCCCGACACCACAGCTGTAGCCATTACCCAAACAGGCGGACAATGTCGCGCGACCAATTACATATCCCTTATCAAGAAAGCTCTTGTTGATGCCGGATATACCCAAGTTCCCGTCATATCCCTCTCGTTCGGAAATAACAACAAGCAACCAGGCTTTGGTTTCAAATGGAAAAAGATTCTCAGCACAGCATTATCTTCCATTCTCTTTTCGGATGCTCTGGCGAAACTCTATTATGCCTCCCTGCCGCGCGAAAAAGAATCAGGAGCCGCCGAACAACTTAAAGAACACTATCTTAATGCTGCCAAGCAATGTATCAGCCAGAATGACGCCAAATCTTTGGAAAGACTACTTCGTCAGGCTGTTGACGGTTTTAATGCCATTTGCAACAATCATCCCACCCATAAAGTCGGTATAGTAGGAGAAATCTTCCTGAAATTCCACTTCTATGCCCAACGTCACCTGACGGAATGGCTTATTCATAATCATATTGAGGTTGAGCCTCCGTTGCTCCTGCCTTTCTTCTTGCAGGCTTTTGTAAATATTGACGTCAACAGCAAGTCTTTCATAGAACCCTCCAACATGCCCAAATGGATAAGAAAAGCTTTGTATCAACTCATCAGCCATCGCATTAAAAAGTATAATACCATTTGCTCTTCCTTTAAGTACTACCAACCTTTTGATGATATTTATACCATCGCTGAAAACAGCAAGGGAATCGTCTCTCTTCATGCCCAGTTTGGTGAAGGCTGGCTACTTCCAGGTGAAGTTGCCACTATGGCAAAACATGGAATCAAACATATTGTCAGCCTACAACCTTTTGGTTGCATCGCCAATCACATTGTTTCTAAAGGAATAGAAAAACGGCTTAGGGAATGCTTCCCCGAATTAAAATTCCTGTCTCTCGACTTTGACAGTGGTGTCAGCGACGTTAACGTCACCAATCGCATGCTTTTATTCGTAAACGACCTGATTACTTCATCATCAAAACCTTAGTAGTGGCTGCCTCATTGCCATTTTTATCATATCCAATGATATAATAAATACCCGACGAGACATGTTTCCCGGAATTGGTGCGTCCGTTCCATGTGAAAGTGCCACCGACCGAGGTTCCACGATATACTAACTGTCCTCCGACGGTAATTACTTTCACCTCGCAATCATATGTAAATCCTGTCACCGTGACATTTCCCTTATAGCCTGGACGTACAGGATTAGGATATGCTTTCAGATTGTTTTCCTTTAACGACGGTGCAGGATCGGTAGCATCGGCATGATAGGAAATGAGACCTGCATCTGTTCCAAAGAAGACCTCACCCGTCTTGCCATTAACAACAACGGAGTACACCGTATTTGAGAGCAATGGTGAGTTTTCCCTCGTAAAATGATGTATTGTTGTTAATCCATCCGCACTCACAAGATACACCCCATTCTCAGCTGTGGCAAACCATTTGCGGTTACCACCGTCAATAGCTATATCTGTAATCGCCACACCAGAGAGGAGATAGTCACCATAGTCCGTTCCGTCGTTTCGTGGGACAATAATCTGCTCAAAAGGTGTTGAACTGTCAAAGAATGTCCGCGGATCACGGATTATAAAAGGTCCCTGACTCGTAGCTATCCACAGGATGCCATCCTTATCTTCAACGACATTATAAACTTGATTGATATCGTCGGCTCCATCGAAGTTATACTGGAAACGATACTGATCGTCAGCGGTGTTGTCAATTGTGCCATTAAAGTTCAGACACAGTAGTCCAGCATGATGGGATGAGGTTTCACGCCGATGAGTAATCCACGCCCAGCCACGGGAATCAAAATAAATATTGTCAAAAGTGGGATATCCGGCCAATTCCGGGAAATAAAAACTCTTCCACGTCCCGTCTGCCTTAATCACATGAAGAATAGTATCAACCTGATTATTCATGAACCACAGATTGTCTGCCTTGTCATAGGTAATTCCTGATGTCCAGCAATATCTCCTGAAATTGGCACTCTGGGGACGAATAGTCATAATCGGGCTGTTTTCGCAGTTATACAACTTTATAAACTTTCCATCCTTGAATTCAAACAGACCACAACACGCTGCACTGACAAAGTGATGCGTATCGTCATTCGGGTCTTCTGCAACACCTGTTACATTAATATAGGGGTAGCCAATTTTCTCACTGATACTGTCTTCCTCAAAAGTATACCACCCATTCTCGTCATATGACATCACCGTACCTGGGTTATATATATTCACATAGTTCTGGCTCCCGCCTGCCACCAGCAAACGGTTCTTGTCTGTCAGAGACAGCTTATAACACAAGTTCCGCCGTGGCGCATTTATACTTATTGCAGGCTTATCTATCTGCAAAACACCTTCGTTATTTGTTATCTGTTGCAGACCTCTGTAACGATGGCTTGCCCAGAAAGAACTTCCATCCCAACTGGCCCAATCGAAATCCGTATATGTGGGATAATCCTTGAATGATCCGTTCTCCTCCATTGTGACAAACCCATTGATACCATATAACACCAACTTTTCTCCCTCAGGATTGATTATAAGGAATGGGCCTGACTTGAGTATTGTCAGGCTACCATCTGCCTCGTCAAAACGATATACGCCATCAGGTTTGAAAGCATATATATCATCTTTATAATTCAGCAGAGAAAAATCTTTTTGGCTGGTCAAGAGTTGCCAATTACTCTTATCAAGCAAGTTTTTCCTACGGGAACCCTCATAGACACCATTTTCGGTTACCGCAAAAATGGTTTCATCTGTACTGGTTGTACTGGTCACCTTCCTGCCTATGTCATATGTGTTGGAAAACTCACACAATTCCATATTGACGACAACCACACCGAAATTAGTGGACAGATAGGCATATTTGCCTGCTACGGAAACATCGTTTATCGTCTTGTCTTGAACAATACTGTTCTTGTATTGCGGTATATTGACAACATTGTCCTTCACATCTAAAATATCAATATTAAAGTTTGAATAGACAATGATGAATTTGTCCAAATTCCTATTATACACAAAATAAGAGATGTTCACATCGCTCAATCCTGTTACCCTGGACATGCAATGAACACCATCTGATGTACAGTAGAACAGGCTGCCACTCGCCAATGCGTATGTTCGGTTTCCCACACATGTGTTTTTTGTCACATCATAATACGACATATACGTTGTCCAAGCACCTGAAGCTTGTAACAGGATACAAGCATTAAAAAACACAGCTAACAGCAATAAACTCTTCTTCATCTCAAACTCTCAACTATAAACTTTCAACTCAAATCTCCAAAAGGTAGGCCACTAATTTTTTCACGGCCCGGGCACGATGGCTGATTTGATTCTTGACTGCCACGCCCAACTCGGCAAAAGTCTTGCCTGTGTCTTCAGGAATAAATACAGGATCATATCCAAATCCGTCCGTACCACGACGTTCCGTAGATATCTCACCAACTACTACTCCGTCAAAGAAATGAACCTCCTTTTCTATTATTAACGCAATAACAGTACGAAATCTTGCATGGCGATTAAAATTTTCTTTCAACTCACGCAGGAGTTTATCTGTATTCGCCTCTGTATTATGGTCCTGTCCGGCATAACGTGCCGTATGTACTCCGGGAGCTCCGCCCAAAGCATCAACCTCAAGACCTGTGTCATCTGCAAAACAGTCATACCCGTATTTCTCATAAACGTACTTTGCTTTTTGGAGGGCATTGCCCTCTAAAGTATCTGATGTTTCGGGAATATCTTCATGGCATCCTATATCTGCCAGACTCAGAATCTCCACGCCTTCAGGAAGCATCGCCTTTATTTCACTTAACTTATGGGCGTTATTGGTCGCAAAAACTATCTTTCTCATATTCTGTCTCCAACATCAATTATCTCAAGAGGCTGCCCTCCTATCTCTGTCGCTGTGTCTGAGAAGGAGGAAAAATAACTGCCTGTCACCATCGTTGTCTTAGCCAGGCACCATAGGTCAACAACAGCGTCCAACATCCCTGAACAGGTTTGTCTTTGAAGTTCCACCTCATTGATAAGAAGCCTGTCCTTATATAGTTGAAGGAAGTGGCGTTTCACCGACAAATCATCTGTACAAAGAAATATCCTTGCATCATCATACAAGGCAATATACGCATCCATTCGTTGGCGGAATGCCGACAACGGACTGTGGAGTATCGCCTGTTTATTATCCTTTCGGCGGATATGAACACCCAGCGTATGCGGAGTAAATTTTTTTGTCGTCTCTGCTACTTTTTCCTGAAGAGCAGGCAGAGGGACAAAAACCTTTCCCACCATTGTTGAATCATATTCCCCTATCGCATAGCAGGTGGATATATACAATGAGCCATACTTTTTTCCCAGTTCCTTAAGCGACTGCTTGTTAGGATTGAAATCGTCTATCTGCTTATCATACTCCCCCCAGCGCAACAGTTTAGGCAGCCACAAATTATGCTTGGTCGCCACTGATTCCTTGAAGGAGCCATCGTGAATCTGTACCTTATTATGCAATAGCGGCTGGAACAACTCTCCCCAGAAAACCTTGCATTCCTTTGAGGAAGTCCATATTATACGGACTGGTACCGACTGTTCGTCAGCATATTTCAATACGGACATCACCACCCTCATACGGTTAGCTAAGCCGCCTATAGGAACAATGGTTAGCCCTCTGTATTTCACTTTGCCTTAATTCTGTCAAATCCGTTGCCGAATACACCAACTACCTTGCTTTGAGAAACGAAGGCATTGCTGTCGATATTCTTGATTATTCTGAATATATGTGTACTTTCCCTCCGGCGCGCCATAACCATCAATACTTTCATTTTATTTCCTGTGTACCAGCCATGTGCATCCAACAGTGTCACACCTCGGCCCAAATCATTAATGGCTTCGGCTATCGCCTCATGTTCCTGCGAGATAATGAAGAACTGCACACTTTGGCGCATACGGTTCATAATATAGTCAAGCATGGAGGTCTCTATTATCATAGACACATAACCGTACAGCAACAACTCTATCTGATGGAAGACAAGATAACTGGATGATGCCACCAGTATGTCACATATCAGCAGTATTGTTCCCAGACTGACATCACGGAATTTATTGATACATGCAGCAAGAATATCTGTACCGCCCGTACTACCGTTGTTCAGAAAGACAACACCTAAACCTATGCCTTCCAGAGCCGCACCTATGACACATGCCATAAACGACTGGTCACCGAGCAACTTGGGAATTTCACCATTTACCATCATCATTTCCTGTGCAGTTCCTATGGCTATAGTCATGAAACCTACGGCAAGAATGGTGTTTATCAGAAATTTTATACCCAGCAGCTTTAAGGCAATGATGAGCAAGAAAGCGTTGATAATCAAATATGTGTACTGTGGTGAGAACGACGTAGCATAATATACAATTGCTGACACACCCGATACACCACCTGGGGTAATGTGGTAAGGCAGTTGGAATCCTACATAACCAACCACATATATTGATATTCCCAGCATGATAAAGAAAAAATCCCTTATCTGCCCTTTCAAGATGTCATGTGCTTTTGAATTGTCAGGCATGGCTCGTAGCGTTTATTTTAATACAACATTAACTATACGGTGGGGAACAACAATAATCTTCACGATTTGTTTGCCTTCCAGATGTTTTGCAGATTCCTCAGCTGCCAGAACGGCTTTTTCTATCTCCTCTTTTGTAGCCTCCGGGGCAAAGTCCATAGTAAAGCGGGTCTTGCCATTGAACGAGATACCCAAAGTCTCTGTATCCACCTTCAGGTAGTCCTCATTGTATTTCGGCCAAGGTGCATCACATACTGTTGTCGTATGCCCCAGCATCTCCCAGAATTCCTCAGCAAGATGAGGACAGAATGGTGCTATCAGTATCGTCATCTGTTCCTTTACTTCACGTGAAACCGATTTGGCTTTAATCAGTTCACTCAGGCATATCATGAAAGCTGCTATGGAAGTATTATATGAGAACGCCTCTATATCGCCAGTCACCTTCTTGATGAGAGTATGCAGCGCCTTCAGTTCCGCTTTCGAAGGTGCTCCGTCCGTTGCAACTACCTTCCCGTCAGGTCCGACAAAGAAGTTCCACAACTTCTTCAGGAAACGGTGACAGCCGTCTATACCGTTCGTGTCCCAGGGTTTGCTCTGTTCAACTGGTCCCAGGAACATTTCATAGAGACGCAGGGTGTCTGCTCCGAACTTCTCAATAATCATATCGGGATTTACCACATTGAACATCGACTTTGACATCTTTTCAACAGCCCAGCCACAAATATATTTGCCGTCATCATTCAAAACGAACTCGGCATCTGCATATTCAGGACGCCATGCCCTGAAAGCATCAATATCAAGAACATCTGCGGTAACAATATTCACATCCACATGTATAGGTGTAACATCATACTGGTCTTTCTTGTCATACGATACAAACGTGTTGGTATCCTTTATGCGGTAAACAAAATTGCTCCTGCCCTGAATCATGCCTTGGTTAATCAGTTTCTGGAACGGTTCCTCCGTCACACTCACGCCAAGGTCATACAAGAATTTATTCCAGAATCGGGAGTAAATTAAATGGCCCGTGGCATGCTCTGAGCCTCCCACATAGAGGTCAACGTTTCTCCAGTAGTTGGCTGCCTCTGGCGATACCAGCCCTTTATCATTGTGGGGGTCCATGTAGCGGAGATAGTATGCCGACGAACCTGCAAAACCTGGCATGGTATAGAGTTCTATTGGGAACACTGTCTCATCATCTATTCTGCTATTCTCCACTATCTTTTTGTTTATCTCATCCCAGGCCCATACTGTAGCATTCCCAAGAGGAGGCTCTCCTGTCTCGGTCGGAAGGAATTTCTCCACCTGAGGAAGTTGTATTGGCAGGCATTCCTCAGGTATCATGACAGGGATGCCATGCTTGTAATATACAGGGAATGGTTCTCCCCAATAGCGCTGACGTGAGAAAATGGCATCACGCAAGCGGTAATTCACCTTCACTCTGCCCAGTTTGTGCTCCTGAACATAAACCTTGGTAGCAGCGATAGCCTCCTTAACAGTCATGCCATTAAGGCTGAAGTCTATAAAAGGAGTCACATCCTTTCTCGGAGAATTGGTTACGATTCCTTCCTTGGCGTCATAGCTCTCCTCGCTGATATCGGCACCTTCTATGAGCGGAATAATCGGCAGGTTGAAATGTTTGGCAAATGCATAATCGCGCGAATCATGGGCAGGAACAGCCATAATGGCTCCTGTGCCGTAACCGGCAAGCACATATTCTGAAATCCATATCGGGTTTTTCTCTCCCGTAAAAGGATTAATGGCATAGGCACCCGAAAATACACCTGTCACCTTATGGTCTATCATGCGCTCACGCTCTGTGCGCCCTTTAACATAAGCAATATAATTCTCCACCTCAGCCTTCTGTTCCGGGGTGGTCACTTTCTCTACCAATTCGCTTTCAGGAGCCAGAACCATGAATGTCACACCGAACATCGTGTCAGCACGCGTCGTGAATATGGTAAATGTTACATCCGTGCCAGCTATCTTGAATTCCACTTCCGCACCTTCGGAACGGCCTATCCAATTCCTTTGTGTCTCTTTGATGGAGTCGCTCCAGTCTATAGTATCCAGTCCATCCAGCAGACGTTGGGAGTAAGCACTGACGCGCAAACACCATTGGCGCATTTTCTTCTGCTCCACGGGGAAACCGCCACGCACTGAGACACCATCCACCACTTCGTCATTGGCAAGAACAGTACCCAGACCTGGACACCAGTTCACCATCGTCTCGCCCAAAAATGCAATACGGTAGTTCATCAGCGTGTCAGACTTTTCCTTATCATTCATAGCCAGCCACTGAGCAGCTGTGAAATCCAACTGTTCTGTCTGGGCCACATCAAGACCTATGCTGCCTTTCTCCTCAAACCGGGCTATCAATTTTTCTATAGGCCGAGCTTTCTGACATTTGTTACAGAAGAAACTATTGAACATCTTTTGGAAAGCCCACTGCGTCCAGTGGTAATAGTCTGGGGCACAGGTACGGACCTCACGATCCCAGTCAAAGCAGAAACCTATCTTGTCCAGTTGTTCACGGTAACGGTCTATATTTGCAAAAGTAGTCTTCTCCGGATGCTGCCCAGTCTGTATGGCATACTGCTCTGCAGGAAGTCCATAAGCGTCATAACCCATAGGGTTCAATACATTATATCCTTGCAAGCGCTTGGCACGCGCATAGATGTCCGAGGCAATATAACCCAGAGGATGCCCAACATGCAAACCTGCGCCCGAGGGATAGGGAAACATGTTCAGCACATAGAACTTAGGCTTTCCTGATTCAGTATTCACATGGTATGTCTGCTGCTCCGTCCAACGGCGCTGCCATTTCTTTTCGATGTCTTTAAAATTATATTCCATTACATTTTAGTTTTTCTGAGAATAAATTGTATCTGAGAAATAATAACATGCAAAGATACAACCTTTCTTCCACCCCACAAAAAACCATGCTTCACATTCAGTCAATACCTTGTATTTTTTTGTTAAGGTATCCTTACTTCTCTTTCTTGACAAATTTGAGTATTTTTGTATCTGAAAACAAATACAGGTCATGAAACTCTCCCCCAAACCGCGCAAACATTTTGGTTTAGTAATGGTTTTATTGGCCATCATTATTTATATTCTGCTTTTGTCATACCCTTGGCAAAAGCAGAAGTTGGAAAATTGTATCTGCCTGTTGGAATGCCAATATTGTTTTGGGTTGACAGCCCCAGGGTGCGACACAGTTTATTTCAGTGGGGTCAAAGACGACACTATATTGACAGATATGACCTGCAGGACTTTATCTGCCATGCAGACAACTTATGGTTCGGCATTCTGGTATAGCCAAATACCTTTGCTGCATCTGTGTAGAGGCCAACTGCTGACAACGGCAACGATAGCCGCAGCAGACAGCATAATACCATCACTCCAGGATAAGATAGAAAAGATTCTTACCGTTCAGGAAGTCCTGACTGCAAAGCGTGAAGACGCTATCAACCACGAGGAGCATTTCCTTTCATATTACATGTCAACCCACAATGTGATTGATGAGGGGTACAACCAAATGGGAGAACATGCCGGCAACTACCAACAGATGCAAAACGATATCCGGAAAGTGCGTACAGCATTGAGCAGACTGCGGGCATCGGGTGAAGTCAGGGTCGAGTACTTTGCCACATATATCGTACATCAGCATTTGGGAAAGGATTCTGCCAAAGTAATTAGTGACACTTGTCGTCGTATTGGTACCAAGGGAAATATAGTACGGCTTCAAACATTGTCTGGTAAAATGCCACAAGGGGCATTTTGTTTGGCCTCTAAAGGGATAACAAGCATGACTTTTTCCTTTCAGGATACTCGGAAACATGCCACCTTGATAGCATACAACTGCCCTGTCACCCACGAGACCCCATTGCAGCAATTGAAAAAACATACCATTACGGGAAAAGTATGGAAAGAGGGAGAAGGCTACAGGACTTCCATTCCTCTTTTGAAACGTTCTGAAGGCGCTCCGTTATTAGACTCCCAAGGACACCTGCTTGGTATAGTATCCCGAGACAGAATATTGCCTTATTGAAATGAGTTCAAAAAACTATATATTTTTCCCAACGCTCTGCCTGATCTTATTGTTCTGTTGCACATGTCAGACAAAGGAAATGGCTTACCTAAACGGGACGTACACTGGAGACGTGAAAAACGGACTTCCGGAAGGATATGGCAGTTTTCATAGCCATGACATATCGTATGAAGGAGAATGGGAAAACGGGAAGCCAAATGGCTTTGGTACTTATCGCCACAATGACAGTACCTTCGCCGGTCAATTTGTAAATGGTGTGTGGAATGGCCCGGGAAGGCTGACAACAGACTCTATGACATACGAGGGTTTTTGGAAAAACGGCTGTTTCCACGGAGAAGGCTCTTATACCGATTCTGCCGGTGATACATGGCACGGAATATGGGAAGAGGGGAAATTGGCCTATGGCACACGCAACGACTCATCGGGCATATATACAGGTACTTTTAACGACAGCCTCGCTCCCTCCGGATACGGCCAACTTACCAATACCGAAAAACTGTTCTTTCACGAGGGTTATTGGAACCAAGGAAAGCCAAATGGATTCGGGTTGCAGGTAGAGACAGGCAAAAAGCTTCAGATAGGCTATTGGAAAAAAGGAAAATATCTGGGCGAAAAGATGAATTACAATGCTTCCAGAGTATATGGCATTGACATCTCGCGATATCAACACAAGTCGCATTGGGTAAAAAAAGGCAAACGCCGGATAAAAGTAGGCGGAAATATTGATTGGAACAAACTTTGCATTACCCATCTCGGAGCAACGCATAACAAAAACGTCATGGGAGAAATAAAATTCCCCATCACGTTCTGTTTCATGAAAAGTACACAAGGAGTAAAAATATTCAGCAATTACTATGCACAGGACTCCAGAAATGCACGCAAAAAAGGCATCAAAGTTGGAGCTTACCACTTTATGTCACCCATGGCGGGAAAACCGCAGGCTGACTGGTTTCTGAAGAAAACTACCATTTTGAAAGAAGACCTTCCGCCTGTCCTGGATGTAGAACTGACAGCATCACAGATTAAGAAGATGGGCGGAACAGAGGCATTATTCCGTGAAATGCAGGCATGGCTCACCGAAGTGGAGAAGGCCACAGGGAAACAGCCTATTCTTTATGTAAGTCAGCGTTTTATAGAAGAGTATCTCCGCTTTGCACCTGAGAAATTGTTAAGCTATAGTGTATGGATAGCCCGGTATGGAGAATACCGCCCTTATGTCAGGCTTTTGTTCTGGCAGTTGTCTCCCTTTGGCAGGGTAGATGGCATCAATGGTTGCGTGGACATAGATGTTTTTAACGGTAGCAAGGAACAGTTTGAACAATATGTCAGAAGCGGTTATACCATCATTCCTTGACAGCCGATTAAAAGACACTTTTCAGGGAATTTTGAAAGCAATAAGGTAAAAAACTTTAAAAAGCCCACAATAAAAAGAGCGATATATAGTTCTATAATAGATTATGAAGGGTTATGTCCTCATTATTATTATGATTTTCTGCTCCTGCCAACTGACGGTAAAAGGGCAATATGATGTGGCTTTCAATCATTTCTGGATGATGGAGCCACAGTTTAACCCTGGTGCCGTAGGTACTACACCTAACCTGCGCATCAATGGATGCTACAGTAACCAGATGTCGGGCTATACAAATAACCCAAAAACCATGTTCATCGGTGCCGACCTCCCTTTCCACCGCCATCACGGTGCAGGTCTCTACTTCCTTAATGACGAACTGGGCGCTTTTACCCATAAAAGGGTTGCACTACAATATGCCTATCGTTTCAAGGTCTTTGGTGGAGAACTCTCTTTTGGTCTTCAGGGTGAGATTCTCAGCGAGACCATCGACGGTGGAAAGATGGACGTAGATATAACCAATGACGATGCCATCCCTTCTGGATCTATAAGTGGCAATAAAATTGATGGTGCAGCTGGTATTTTTTATTCCCATAAGCTGTTTTACATCGGTGTGTCTTCGCTACACCTTACAGCTCCTACCGTAACACTGGGTGATAAGAATCAAATTGACATAAAAAGATCCTATTATTTGACCGCTGGATACAATATTGCACTACAAAATCCGTTATACTCAATACACCCCTGTACCAGATGGATGTACGATGGCGTAAGCGCCAGAACAGACATAGCTGTCCGGATGCAGTACACCAATGGTACACAACGTATGTTTGCCGGAGTGGGTTACAGCCCCTCCAATTCAGCATCGTTGTTTGTCGGCGGTATGTGGCATGGCGTTATGCTAAGTTACTCGTATGAAGCATATACAGGTGGTGTGGGATTAGGCAACGGCGCTCACGAACTGACGCTAAGTTATGAGATGAATATTCATTTGGAAAAGAAAGGTAAGAACAGGCATCAGAGTGTAAGGCTCTTGTAAGCCTGACAAACAGACAATAATAATATAAAATATGAACCGTAAAGAAGTAAATTACATTTTGCCGGCAGCAGTAGGTGCAATACTCCTGCTTTCTTCCTGTTTTGGCTCAAGCAAGAGTGGAGATACACTTTCCGGCGGCGAGGTGGTAGGCATCTCTGGTAAACGTTATACAGAACCTACACCTTATGGAATGGTTAATATTGAAAGAGGTTTCCTCAAGGTGGGACTGTCGGAGAACGACAGTCTATGGGGAGCAGATATTCCTTCTAAAGAAATCTCTGTTGACGGATTCTGGATGGACCAGCGGGAAGTTACCAACTCCATGTACCGCCAGTTTGTCTATTGGGTAAGAGACTCTATTATCCGTGAGCGTTTGGCCGATCCGAACTACGGCGGAGAGGAAGAGTACAAAATAACTGAGGACGAAGAAGGTAATCCTCTGGAGAAACCTTACCTTGACTGGTCAAGAAAACTACCAACCAAGAATCTCACAGAGGGTGAAGAAGCTGCTTTCAACAGTTTGTATATATATCACCCTGTCACCGGCGAGAGAATGCTTGATGCCAAACAAATGAATTATCGTTATGAGACATACGATTATGCCAAAGCATCCATGCGCAAATACCGTCTGGACCCATCAGAGAGAAGCCTGAACACTGACAATCCAGCCAATCCTAATGAGGTAATTATGATTTCCAAGGACACAGCCTACTTTGATGAAGACGGCAATATCGTACGTCAGACGATAACCCGCCCCCTCTCAAGTTATTATGATTTTGTCAATACCTATATTATCAATATCTATCCTGACACTACTTGCTGGATAAACGACTTTCCAAATGCCAATAACGAAAAATACATGCGTTATTATTTTACCAGCGCTGACTATAATGACTATCCTGTTGTAGGGGTTACCTGGGAACAGGCGAACGCTTTCTGCAACTGGCGCACAGATTTCCTTTTGAGAGGTCTCAGAGGTCAGGCCCGCCAAATGCAACGCTATCGTCTGCCGACCGAGGTTGAATGGGAATTTGCAGCCCGCGGAAAGAAAGGCAATCCTTATCCATGGGAAGATTTCGCCATGAAGAACAAAAAAGGCTGTTACTATGCCAACTTCAAACCTGATAAAGGCGATTATACCGATGACGGCAATCTGATTACCTCTAAAGTCGGCATCTATGGCGCCAATTCAAACGGATTGTTTGATATGGCGGGTAATGTAGCGGAATGGACAAGCACAGTTTACACCCAGGCAGGTGTAAAGAGCATGAGCGACTTGAATCCAGAACTATCCTACAGAGCTGCCATTGAAGACCCTTACCGCCTGAAACGCAAAGTGGTAAAAGGCGGTTCCTGGAAAGATCCTCAGTCACTGATCCTCTCCGCATGGAGAACCTATGAATACCAGAATCAGCCTCGCAGCTATATTGGTTTCCGTTGCGTGCGCTCACAGGCCACATCACAAAGCAAGACAAACAAATAATTTACGGAGAATAAAAAGAAATTATTATATGGAATCCACAAACAAAAAACTCATAACCCGTCTGCAAGACTGGATGGACAGTGTTGCGGGAAAAACGTTTTTGAACTATGCATACAGCTGGGGAGCCGCTATTGTTATCCTTGGCGCCCTGTTTAAGCTGACACATTTACCTCTTGCCAATGTGATGTTATTTATTGGTATGGGTACCGAAGTTTTCGTATTTATCATCTCCGCCTTTGACCGCCCATTCGATCTCGACGAATTAAAAGATTCCGATGAGGATTCTGAGACCGAGCCAACCCAGACAGCAGGCATAGAAGGAGGCACCATCATCATCGGTGGTGGTGGTAGTGGCACAGTCGCTGATGGAGCCGTTTCAACTGGCACTGGTACAGGCAATATCACCATTACATCAGCAGGAGGCAATGCAATCATTGACACCGCACAGGCAGCTGCTAATCCAGAGATAGAGGAAGTCTCCCAGCAATATGTGGAAAAACTCAGAATTCTGACTGAGACATTGGAGAGTGTAGAAAAACAACTGGCACGCCTGACTACCGACAGCGAGGAAATGTCCAACCTGAACCGCACTCTTACAGGTATTAATACTGTGTATGAACTCCAGTTAAAAGGCGTCAGTCAACAAGTAGGCTCAATAGAGCAAATCAACGAACAGACACGCCACATGGCACAGCAGATAGAAGAACTTAACGGTATGTATGCCCGAATGATTCAGGCATTGACCATTAATATGAAAAATGCTTCCGGACAGGCAGGTATTTAATCGTTCTCATAATGACGAATATTAAAAAATATAACAATATTAAGTCCATTCATTCTTCAGTAAAGAAGTATAGGGTTACGCCACGTCAGAAGATGATCAACTTGATGTACATCGTTTTGATGGCGATGCTGGCCCTCAATGTTTCTCCTGATGTATTGAATGCCTTTTCAATGGTGGAACGCAGTTTGAACAAGTCAACTACCAATTCCACAAAACAGAATGATGCCCTTTACAGCAACTTTGATGAGCAGATGAAAACAAATCCCACCAAAGTTAAGGAATGGTATGATAAAGCCATCGCCGTAAAGCGCATGTCAGATTCTCTCTTCAATTATGCGCAAGAACTGAAAGTCGCTATTGTTAAGGAGGCTGACGGCAAGGACGGAGATGTCAACAACATCAAGAACCGAGATGATCTGGAGGCTGCCAATCAGGTTATGCTGGCACCAAGCCGAGGACAGGGAAAGAAACTCTTCAACAGCATTGTCTCTTTCCGTGAGCGTATCCTGAAATATGTCAGTGATCCCGTGGAACGTAGCATTATCAGCAGCAATTTCAGCACAGACATCCCCAAAGAGAAAAAACAACTGGGCAAGAATTGGATAGAATATATGTTTGAGTCTACCCCTGTTGTTGCTGCTACAGTATTGCTGACAAAACTGCAAAATGACATACGATATGCTGAGGGACAGGTTCTTCACACTTTGGTTAAAAACATTGACTTGAAGGATGTGCGTGTCAACGAACTGAATGCCTATGTCGTTCCAAATGCCCAGACCATCGTACAAGGCGGAAAATTCAGCGCTCGCATCATTATGGCAGCTGTAGACACAACACAACAGCCGACCATTTATATAGGTAATCGTGAAGTGTCATTGAAGAATGGCCTGTACGAGGTCTTCTGCAATTCTACAGGCGACTTTTCCTTAGACGGACATATAGAGATGACTGATGCTTCTGGCAGTATAGTAAAACGCTCTTTCCAGCAGAAATATTCTGTTGTCGCACCATCAGCTACAGTATCAGCCGATTTGATGAACGTGCTTTATGCAGGATATAACAACCCCATCAGTGTATCCGTTCCTGGAGTACCATCCAATAAAATTATCGCCACTATGACAGGTGGCACATTGCAAGGGGTAGGTCCCGGAAAATACATTGCCCGCCCAGGAGCAGTAGGAACCAATGCGGAGATTACCATCAGTTCGCAGACAGAGGCAGGCATACAAAAAATGGGAACGTATATCTTCCGTGTAAGAAAATTGCCCGATCCCACGGCGTTTATTGCCTATAAGGACGAGAAAGGCAACCCCACAAAATATATCGGCGGCAGAGGATTCTCCAAATCAGACCTGTTGGCTACCGATGGTATTGGAGCTGCTATTGATGACGGATTGTTGAATATTGATTTCAGGGTCATCAGTTTTGAAACAGTATTCTTTGATAACATGGGCAATGCTATTCCGGAAGTATCAAACAACGATAAGTTCACCGATAGGCAGAAGGAGATTTTCCGCCGGCTTAGTCGTGGACGCCGTTTCTATATAACACGTGTCAATGCTGTTGGTCCCGACGGCACAACACGAGTCTTACCACAGGCTTTGGAAGTAATTGTCAGATAATGAACTAAAAACAACATTAAAATGAAACGTATATTTTTCGCACTCTTGTCATGTTTATTGGTAATGCCTGCTATAGCCCAGCCACCAGCACGAATCCGCGAGGCACAGAAAGCACAGCAAACTCAGCAGCAGACCGCTGTTCTGCCTGAGCCAGTAGCCAAGGCACCAGCCGTAAAAGCACCCGTAAAGGCGCAACCTGTAACCAACAGTGCCACAACAGTATCACAACGTGCCGATTTGGAGTTCCCGTCTGCAGCCGAAATGCCAAAGGACGTTTCCTGGCGTCGCGACATATATCGTGTACTGGACTTGACACAGGACAAGAATGCCGTACTCTATTATCCTGAGGAACCCCAGGAAGACAGAATGAACCTGTTTACATATCTGTTCAAACTCATGATGCGCAAACAGATTACAGTCTATAACTATACTATTGACGGCAACGAGGACTTTTCTGCCACAAACGCCGTGGTCCCCAAGAATTTCCTGGAACGCAATCATATTCGCTTTGAGGAGAAGGCCGGAAGATTCCGTATTGAGGACAGTGACATCCCTTCGGGTGAGGTAAACACTTATTATATAAAGGAGAGCACCTATTTTAACCAACATACGGCAACTTTCCATACACAGGTGGTAGCCATATGCCCCGTGCGCAAAGAACTGGATGAATTTGGCACCACACCAGTAAGTACACCTCTTTTCTGGGTAAAATATGCTGATGTCGCACCTTTCTTGGCAAAACTGTCACTCAACGGCAGCAATTACAACAATGCCGCCATCATCTCTGCCGACGACTATTTTACAACAAATCAGTACGACGGCAAAATTTATAAAACAAACAATCTGCAGGGTAAAGTACTTGCCAATTATTGCAAAACCGACTCTGACATGACACGGGAGCAGAAACGCATAGAAAAAGAACTGACTACGTTTGAGGATCATGTTTGGGGAGCTGATTCCGCTCAACTCAAAAGAATGGAGTTGGAAAAGGCTATAAAGGATTCCTTGGCCAATTTGCCTCAACAGACAGAAAAAACGGCCACAAAAAAACCAGCTTCCTCAGCAACTAAAGTCAAGAAATCTGATGCAAGTACTTCCAATAGTTCACGCAGCCAGACTAAACGACAGAAATCCTCATCCTCTACGTCCTATACGGTGAGAAGACAAAAACATTAAGGAGGTTTTATCGTCTTTCATATCAACATCAGGGGATTGTAAATGCAATCCCCTGATGTTTAGTTTTTCTTGACCACTAATTACTCTATCTTTTTTTCTGCATCCTCGACTTCAAAAGAAGTAGGCAGAAGACTCGGAAGTATCTGTGTAGACAAACAAAAATAACAAACTCACGTTAAGACAGAGTTTATTTCCCTATCAACGACTTGATAACATTTATTTCTTCTTGATCAAATGGAGTGCCGTCTGTTCGGAGGATGTCATGGAACCATACCGGAGGTTCTTTTACATCGGGAAGAGGTTCTCCCCACGCAAAATTGGTATTGGTCTTACCTGCTACAAATCCCCAGTTTATGGCCCCTACATGGTGCTTCTTCAAAACAGGCAGTACATTCTGGAACTTACTGTTGAATTTGCGTGCCATATACTCCGTGCAGATAAGAGGACGGTTCCCCATGCGCAGGTATTTTATCATCTGCTCCTGATCAACACTGTCCTTATAGTTATGGTATGTGTTAATATCGTTATGCTCCAACTGGAAAGCCTGCAGCTTGACATTCTTCGCACCCATCTCGCAGATACTACTGGTAATAGGCTGGGATGGTCTCGCCTCACGGGCCCACTCGTATGTCTTTTTCATCAGGTTATAGGAAACAACTCCTATGCCCTGCGCACCAGGCTCATTATATATATCCCAAAACAGAATACGCTTGTCATAGCGGAAACTACCGATGACATCCTTGAAATATTTCCGGAGAAACTTATACAACTTGGTCGTGTCGGCTCGCAAACTGATAGCAGGGTCCTTTACCCAGCCTGAGTTATGGACTCCAGGCTTGGGTTCTGGCTGACGACCATATCTTGACTCCGGGAGCCAGTTGTCGTCCAGAAGGACAAAAAAGGGACGAATATGATGTCGCTCACAAATGCCAAGAAAATGAGACATATTGTCTTTCAATTCCTGAGGATTATGTTCCCACACAACACTACTCAAGAACACACGCATTGTGTTGAAGCCAATGGTTTCGGCCCATGTTAACTCTTTTTCTATCTGAACAGGGTCATAGGTCTCCTTGCTCCACATCTCTATCTGATTGATGGCAGTAGCAGGAATATAATTACACCCGACCAGCCATGGCAACTTGCTGTACCACTCATTTGCCCTCTGTTCAGTCCACCGGTGTTTATTGATATCCTTGGCAGATGCTACAGGACACACACACAGATAACCGATACAGAGGAATACAACTAATTGGAGAAAGTGTTTCATAATGGGTTTATTATTATTGTTGAAAGTTTCTTTACTGTCTAAGGTATTCCATTCTCCCTCTCTTACCTTATTTATTATCTGGCAAAAGGAATCTATCAGATGGCCATTAAAGATACTTGTTCAGGAAACGGATAAGGCTTTCTGTCATCTCCCTGGATTTATCTGTTGTGATAGTGGGAAAGACATGATTCTCGCCGTCAATAGGATGTACCTCTATGACATGACCTCTAGCCGTCATAGCTTGCTGGAGCCACTGTGTATGGCTGAAAGGCACTACTGTGTCCTTTGTACCATGAAAGACAATAGTGGGAACTGCATCCTGAACATAAGTCATGGGAGAGTAATGCAGGCATTTCCGAGTGCGCCTTTGGGGATGCGCCGCACTCTCACCCGTAAAGGACCACAACAAGATACTCCTCATATCTATAATGTTCTTTTTGATTTTCAAGGACGCCAAGGATACAACAAAGGGAGACAGACGGGATCTTAGGATTTTGCTCATATCTGTCGGTCCATAGATATCCACGACACATTTTACTTTGGCAGAATAAAGGTCCAGGGCTTTGTCTCCAGGAGCAATACCATCAGGAGAGTAGGCCGTCATCAGTGCCAGATGGCCTCCTGCCGAAGTACCCATGACAGCTATCCTGTCAGGATTGAAACCGTATTGCTGTGAGTTGGCCCTAACCCATTTTACTGCATCCTTGCAGTCGGCAAGCGGCTCGGGATAAACAACTGTGAAAGAATCATTAACCAGTCTGTAATCAATGCAGACAACGGCATACCCTGACTTCAACATCTCCGTCAGCATCAAACTGATCCATTCCTTTTTACTCATCTCCTCCTTGTTGCCGTGCATCCATGAACCGCCATGAATGAAGACTACAACGGGAGTATTTGAAGAAGTCTGGGCATAAGGAAGATATATGTCTAACTTCTGAGCACCCTGAGGAGTGTTCTTATATACAACATTCTCTATTAGGCGTGCCTCTGGAGGTAGCAAGCCTGTTTTTTGCTTGTTTGCGACACATGGAAGACAGCAACAAACAAGCAGTATATACAGGATTTGTCTGCCCAGCTTTCTCAATATGTTAGACTCTTTCAGAATTGTTCACTTCTACCATGCCTTCTAAGGGGAGCCTCATTCATACTCCTGCCAGCTCTTAATCTGGATGTTCTCCAAATCCATCTCACAGATGGCTTTGATAAATGCGTTTGCAAGGCGGGCATTGGTAATCAGCGGGATGTTGTGGTCAATCGCCGCACGACGAATATGATAGCCGTTCGTCAGTTCACGGGTGGTGCGGTTCTTAGGAATATTGATAATTAAACCCAAGCGATGGTCAGCTATCATGTTCAAAACATTCTCTTTGGACAAGTCCTCATCATCAGGCCATGATACCGGAGTTGCTTTCACACCGTTCTCATTAAGGAATTTTGCTGTTCCCTCTGTTCCGTAGATTGTATAGCCTTTCTGTTCAAACTTCCGTACGCTGTCAAGCAAGGTGACTTTACCCTTCACGTCACCGCTGCTGATGAGAACGCCCTTGTCCCTGCTAGGGATATTATAACCTGTAGCAATCATGGAATTCAGCAGCGCCTCGTTAAAGTCATCGCCCAGACAGCCTACCTCGCCAGTAGAACTCATATCCACCCCAAGGATAGGGTCAGCGTTCTGCAAGCGGGCGAAACTGAACTGGCTGGCTTTAACACCTATCCAGTCTATGTCAAACTCACGTTTGTCGGGCTTGTCATAAGGGGCACCCAACATTACACGAGTCGCCGTATCAATGAAATTGCGCTTCAACACCTTGCTGACAAACGGGAAAGAACGGCTGGCGCGCAGGTTACACTCAATAACCTTGACAGTATGGTCTTTGGCCAGATACTGAATGTTGAAAGGTCCGGTAATTTGGAGTTCTTTAGCTATGGCGCGACTTATTTTCTTTATCTGGCGGACTATGCTGAAACTTATTTCCTGTGCCGGGAAAGTCATGGTAGCATCGCCGGAATGGACACCTGCGTACTCTATATGCTCACTAATGCCGTATTCTATGACTTCACCATCCTTAGCCACGGCGTCAAATTCTATTTCGTTGGTCTCGGTCATGAACTTGGAGATAACAACAGGATACTCCTTACTGATTTCAGAAGCCATCTCCAGGAAGCGCTTCAACTCGTTGTCATTATAGCAGACATTCATAGCGGCACCCGAGAGGACATATGACGGACGAACCAATACAGGATAGCCCACCTTGTCAATAAAAGCCTTCACATCCTCCATGGAAGTCAACGCGCTCCATTCAGGCTGATCAATGCCGAGATTGTCCAGCATAGCAGAGAACTTGTTCCTGTTCTCAGCACGGTCAATGTTAACCGGTGACGTCCCCAATACAGGAACACCCTGACGGTAGAGCTTCATGCAAAGATTGTTGGGAATCTGGCCGCCTACGGAAATTATCACTCCCTTGGGGTTCTCCAAGTCAATGACATCGAGTACGCGTTCAAAGGACAACTCGTCAAAATACAAGCGGTCACACATATCATAATCGGTAGATACCGTCTCCGGATTATAATTAATCATGATAGACTTGTACCCCAATGAACGCGCAGTCTGAATGGCATTTACCGAGCACCAGTCAAACTCCACTGAACTGCCTATCCTGTATGCGCCAGAGCCAAGAACAACCACGGACTTCTCATCATTGTTGTAGTTAATGTCATACTCCTTGACGCTATAGGTCATATACAGATAATTTGTCTTCTCTGGATGCTCGCTGGCCACTGTCTCTATGCGTTTTACCGCAGGAAGAACACCCAGCTGTTTCCTTTTATTGCGTACCTGAAGATTCTCTTTCTCCATATTGCCTACATGACATTGGGTAACGATACGCGCTATCTGGAAATCGGAGAAACCAAGAATCTTGGCCTGAAGCATAACATCGGCAGGCAAGCTCTCAATGGTCTTGTAAGAAGCCAGGACCTTCTGGTAGTCAACAATATTCTTAAGCCTTGACAAGAACCACTTGTCAATCTTTGTCAGGTCATAGATACGGTCAATGGACAATCCCTCCTCCAATGCCTGGGCAATGGCAAAGATACGCAGGTCTGTAGGATTAGCCAGTTCTTCCTCAACATTGTCAAAATGTATATGGTCGTTGCATACAAAGCCATGCATACCCTGTCCTATCATACGCAAGCCTTTTTGGATAATTTCCTCAAAGGTGCGGCCTATGCTCATTATTTCGCCAACCGACTTCATGCTTGAGCCTATCTGACGGCTCACACCGACAAATTTCGTGAGATCCCAACGGGGAATCTTGCAAATCAAGTAGTCTAATGACGGAGCAACATAGGCTGAATTGGGCGTCCCCATCTTGCCTATCTGGTCCAACGTGTAACCCAGGGCTATCTTGGCAGCAACAAAAGCCAGAGGATATCCTGTGGCTTTTGAAGCCAAAGCAGACGAACGGCTCAGACGTGCGTTGATTTCAATGATACGGTAGTCGTTTGTCTCCGCATTGAACGCAAACTGGATGTTACACTCTCCTACAATATTCAAATGACGCACACATTTTATGGTTATATCCTGCAGAAGCTTGACCTGATCATCGGTCAGGGAACAAGTCGGCGCAACAACGATGGATTCACCTGTATGGATGCCGAGAGGGTCAAAATTCTCCATAGAAGCTACCGTAAAGCAATGGTCATTGGCATCGCGAATACATTCAAACTCTATTTCCTTCCATCCTTTCAGGCACTCCTCCACCAAGACTTGCGGTGCAAAGGTAAAGGCACTCTCCGCAATCTCCTTGAAGGTCTTTTCGTCGGGACAGACACCCGAGCCTAAGCCGCCAAGGGCATATGCCGAACGAATCATAATGGGGTAACCTATCTCCCGCGCAGCAGCTATGGCAGTGTCCATTGCCTCGCAGGCATGGCTCACAGGAACTTTCAAATCTATCTCCGTCAATTTCTTAACAAACAAATCGCGGTCCTCTGTATTCATAATGGCCTCAACAGAGGTACCTAAGACTTGAACCTTATATTTCCTTAAGGTACCATTCATAAATAACTCCGTACCACAGTTCAGTGCCGTCTGTCCTCCAAATGCCAATAAGATTCCGTCAGGACGCTCTTTTTTTATCACCTCGGTCACAAAATGAGGAGTAACGGGTAAAAAGTAAACTTTATCCGCAATGCCTTTGGATGTCTGTATGGTGGCAATATTTGGATTTATCAACACGGAGGAAATCCCTTCCTCACGCAAAGCCTTAAGGGCTTGTGAACCTGAATAGTCAAACTCTCCTGCCTGACCTATCTTTAACGCACCGGAACCTAATACCAGTACCTTTTTAAGTTTTGTACTCATGTTTATTTGTTGTTACGGAATTATTAGGTGCAAAATTATGCAATTTTGCCATTTCCTGCAAGGTTTATTCAAGAAAAGCAACAATGAATTTCTAAAAAAACATAGTTTTCTCGTTAAACTTTACGGCTCAACTGGGAAAAACTATTTTTCCTGCTGGGTAGTAAAAAACAGTCTGTTTCCGAAGGTAACGATTTTCCCAGCCTCGTGGGAGAATTTTTGCGCTCCCACGGGAGAAAAAATTTTTCCTCGTGGGGCCGTAAAAAGAACACCTCGAAGGCCGCCCGGTCATTCAGCCTGAGAAAGGCAGGATATATATCCACGATGGCAGGAAGGTGATGAGGTGATTATCAAAATGTAATTTTGTGCTCTTAATTTATTTTGTTTTTGGAGATTAGATATTTAGAAATTTTTTGATAACGTTGTATAGTATAAATAAAAAAGAAAAATTATGAAAAAATTATTGTTTGTTGTATTGTTTGCTGTTTCTACAAATGGTTTTGCGGATATGGTTTATAAGTGGGTAAATGTTTATGTGTTTGACACATCAGAAATGGGAAGTATCTTTGACTATTCTGATGAGTCTTATGTAGATTTAATGAATACAATGCAATCATATCAAGTTGATTCTACAAACGAACTCATTCCCGGAGAGACATACAAATTAAGAATAACCTATGACAACACCATTGACAGTTGTTACGCGATTTATGATTTTGTACCTGAATCATATGAACTCGACGGATTTTGGACATATGCAAACACGGGTCTTATTGTATCCCCTGATGATTTCTATGGAATATATAATATCCAACTAGATCCTCCTTATTTGTATAATCTTGAGGAATACCCTGATGAAGAGCCTGATTTTTATACATGGCTTGGCATATCAAGTGGCACATATTTCAAAATTGGGCTTACAGGGTTGTCCCACATCAGAATAGAAATCCAAGTATATAAAGAAGTGGAAGAATAAGTGTCATTTTGCTTTCCATATCATATTTTCTATAAGTATAATTTTTATTGGTATTCATAAATCTTTCTTTTTTACTTTGACATATCTTAATACATATTATGGGAAACCATTTATTGAACGTAGCAAAGGGAGTTGTCATGATATTGTGCTGTTTATGTACAGTACATCAAAGTCATGGACAGAGTGTTAAGTATGGGTCACAATATCCTACAGACGGTTCGTCCCCATATGTAATAGTCTATGATTCAGACAAAGGCGTAACCTATGTAAAGATTACCCCATACTTTACTGACAAGCAAAGAGGCATACTCGTGCCCGTTACTACCATTGGCCCAAATGCTCTTAGGGACTGTACCAAGCTGAGATGCATCGAGATTCCTTCGACTGTAACAACAATTGGCAACCTGGCATTCTACAATTGCACGAAGTTGGACTCTGTATATCTATCGGCCCCAGGTTCATGTGAGGCCTTTAAAAGCTTTTATCTGGAGACCATTGGGGCGCGTGCCTTTCTGTCTTGTAGTAATCTAATTTACATCAACCTTCCCGTCAAGCTGAAAAATATAGAGGCAAATGCGTTTATGAACTGTTGGAGCCTTCCTGCGATAGACATTCCCTATACTGTGATGAAGATAGGTGAATATGCGTTCAAGAACTGCATAAGTCTTATGTCGGTAGTCCTCTCCACAAACCTGGGTACTCTTGGAGAGGGTGCCTTCCAGAACTGCAAAGCCCTGAAGTCCGTCGGCTTTTACAACAAGCAGTTCTTGCGCATCAGACCGCTGGCTTTTGACAGCTGCAAGAGTCTGGAGGAGGTAACAATCGCATACGACAAGGTCTATGCTATTGACTCCTGTGCCTTCAGGGGTTGCACAAGCCTGAGGAAGTTCAACGTTCCGGCATCACTCACCCAGGGTGTCGGTCCGCTGGCCTTTGAGGGCTGCACGGCGCTCGACTCCGTGACTTCGCTGGCAGACGTGCCGCCTGCGATGGGCAAAGATGCCTTCAGGGACATTTCCCCGACATGCGTTCTGACGGTACCCTATGGCAGGACCCAGGCCTACCGTGCCGCCGGCTGGTCGGAGGAGGTCTTCAAGGGCGGCATAGTGGAGATGCCAGCCCCGGCAGGCATCTCCACCATAAAGGTGAAGCCCAGCGACACCAGATACTACGACCTCGAAGGCCGCCCGGTGACCCGGCCTGAGAAAGGCAGGATATACATCCACGATGGCAGGAAGGTGGTGGAAAGATAGTCGCATCACCTCACCCCCAAAAAAATAACTTTTCATAGTATTGGCTTTTTGACTGACGAGAATATAATACTGATCATCTACCAAGAACCCTAATTATCAACAACTATGAAGAAGGTCCTTCTCTGTCTGGCTCTGTCTCTTCTGCTTGCGCCAACGGTACGGGCCTGAATATCATCCGCTACAAGGACGGCACGACAAAAAAGTGATGGGAAAATAGTCTCAATTTTCCCGGAACATCACATAAAGAGAGGCTGGCATCACAAAATGCCACCCTCTCTTTTCTTTCTATGAAAGTTATTCTTTGTACTTTTGCATCAAATAAGAATAATAAAGACAATTATCTCATGAGAACACTAAAAAGAATGATGTGCATAGCCTTACTGGCTATAGCATCGGCACAGGCTCAAGACATGAAGCCTGGAATACAGATTGCTGATATGAACCCGCAGATACCAGCAGGAGAAAACTTTTATGAGTATGCCGGCGGTGGCTGGATGAAGGCTCATCCTCTGACTGCCGAGTACGCACGCTATGGTGTGTTTCACGAATTGGCAGAGAAAAACCGTGAGCAAATCAAAGAGTTGTTCGCACAATTGTCGGCTGAAAAACATGAGCAAGGCTCAGTGGGACAAAAGGTGACCGATTTGTATAACCTTGCAATGGACAGTGTAAGGCTGAATAACGAAGGAGCCAATCCGCTGAAGCAAGATTTGCTGGCAATAAACCAGATAAAGAAGTCAGATCTTACAGCTGCCTTGACAAAACTTCATCTGACAATGGTTGGACCTTTCTTTAATATTGGAGTCGAAGGCGACTTGAAAAATTCCAACATGAATGTAGTTTATCTGGGTGCAGGCACGTCGGGATTGCCCGACAGGGACTATTATCTGAAAACGGATGCCGACTCCAAGAAGATTCAGGAGAAATATCGTCTTACCCTCCAGAAACTGTTTATCCTTGCAGGTTATTCCGCCAAGGAAGCCAAGCGTGCGGTGAAGACCATCTATGATATTGAATATGCCTTTGCCGAGGCAAAGATGAGCCGCGCTGAGGCCCGCGACTACACAAAACAGTATAATGTCTATACTATCGAGAAACTGCAGGAAGAATTTCCCGCCGTTGAATGGAGGAAATATTTTGACTTGATGGGCCTGAAAGACCTCAAGCAGGTTATTCTGACCCAGCCCAAGGTAATGGCTGTTGCACAGAAGTATATGGCAGAGATGACTGAGCAGCAAATAAGGGATTATATCGCCGGTGAGGCCATTACCAGTTCCGCCGATTATCTGAGCGATGAAATCGCTGAGACGGCATTTGATTTCTACGGGCGCACCCTGAGAGGCCAGAAAGAGCGCCAGCCCCGTTGGAAACGTGCACAGGGCTATCCCAACAATTTGCTGGGTGAGGCAGTGGGCCAATTGTATGTGAAGAAATATTTTCCCGAGGAGGCAAAGAGCAAAATCATAAAGCTGGTTAATAATCTGCGTAACTCCCTGGCAGAGCACATCGCTTCGCTGACATGGATGGGCGACAGCACCAAAATCAACAGCCTGGTAAAACTGAACGCATTCACAGTCAAGGTGGGCTATCCCAACAAATGGCGTGACTACTCCAACCTGACTATTGACAAAAACAAGTCTTTGTATGAGAACATCAAGGCTGCCAGCCAGTGTGAGATGGCACGTAACCTGGACAAGAACGGGAAACCCGTTGACAGGGATGAGTGGGCAATGACACCCCAGACAGTTAATGCCTATTACAATCCGCTGTCAAATGAGATTGTATTCCCTGCCGGCATACTGCAGGCACCATTCTTTGACCCTAAGGCCGACGATGCCGTGAACTATGGCGCTATAGGCGTTGTGATTGGACATGAAATGACCCATGGTTTTGATGACCAGGGCAGCATGTTTGACTCCAACGGCAATATGCGCAACTGGTGGACAGCAAAAGACAGGGAGAATTTCAACAAGACGACAGAGAAACTGGTGGATCAGTTCAATCAGATTGTTGTTGTAAAAGACGAACATGCCAACGGCAAGCTGACCCTTGGTGAGAACATAGCAGACCAGGGAGGTTTGCGCATTGCCTTTGATGCTTTCAAGAAGACAGAGCAAGGTCAGGGCAACGAGAAGATAGACGACTTCACCCCCGAACAGCGCTTCTACTTAAGTTATGGCCGCATCTGGGCTGAGAACATCACCGAGGAATCTGCTTACCAGCAAACCAAGAGCGACCCACATAGCATAGGCCGCTGGCGCGTTAACGCCACACTGCGTAACATCGACACCTTCTTTAAGGCATTTAATATAAAAGAGGGCGACAAAATGTATCTTGCGCCAGAAGAGAGGGTAGTCATCTGGTAACTTTCTATATTATTGTTTTGCGCATTTAGGTTTTTGCTATATCTTTGCTCCTTAAAATAAAAAACTCTACAAGTTGAGATATGAGACAATATAAGATTATAAACAATTTCACAGGTTGGGCCATGTTCCTGATAGCCGCTTTTGTATACTGCTCTACCATAGAGCCTACAGCGAGTTTCTGGGACTGCCCTGAGTTTATCACGACAGCATATAAACTGGAGATTGGTCACCCGCCCGGGGCACCGTTCTTCATGTTGCTTGGTAATTTCTTCACCCAGTTTGTCAGCGACCCTTCGGAGGTGGCTAAGATGGTCAACACCATGTCAGCGCTACTCAGTGCTGCTTGTATATTGTTCCTTTTCTGGACAATCACCCATCTGGTGCGCAAGCTGATATGTGATGAGGGTGAGGTAAAAACCACAGCCCAACTGATTTCCATTATCGGTTCCGGAATGGTAGGTGCCCTTGCTTATACTTTCAGCGATACTTTCTGGTTCAGCGCTGTCGAAGGCGAGGTTTATGCTTTCTCCTCTATGTTTACAGCCCTGGTGTTCTGGCTGATTCTCAAATGGGAAGACAATGCCGACAAACCTCACAGCGACCGCTGGCTTGTCTTGATTGCCTACCTGATGGGGCTTTCCATTGGTGTACACCTGCTGAACTTGCTGTGTATACCAGCAATTGTATTGATTTATTATTACAAAAAGAGCAAAGATGCCAACCTCAAAGGTTCTCTGCTGGTATTGGCATTATCGTTTGTCTTCATTGTAGTCATCCTGTATGGTATCGTACCTGGACTGGTTAAGGTGGGCGGCTGGTTTGAGTTGCTTTTTGTCAACACTCTCCACATGCCTTATAACACAGGAGCGTTGCTCTATATGTTCCTGCTGATTGCCGTTGTTCTCTGGAGCATCTATGAGAGCTATACTGCAAAGAACAGGACACGGATGCGTCTCTCTTTCATCGCTTCAGTAGCTATGTTAGGCATCCCGTTCTATGGCTATGGTGCCACTTGCATCGTGTGCGGCATCGTTGTTCTGGGTATCCTCTGGACATTGCTGTTCAAGGTGAAGAAAGTTGCCGCTTACGAGCAGTTACCCCGCATACTGAATACCATCACCCTGTGTTTCCTGATGCTGATGATAGGCTACTCTTCCTATGCCTTAGTGGTTATCCGTTCCTCGGCAAATCCGCCGATGGACCAGGGCTCCCCTGAAGATGTGTTCTCTTTGGCTGAGTACCTGAACCGTGACCAGTATGGCTCTACACCGCTGCTTTACGGACCTGCCTACACATCTCAGGTAAAACTGGAACGTGAAGGAAACTATCTGGTACCCGTCCGTGTGGACAAGGCCCCAATATATATCCGTCCCGAAAAGACCAATCCAAATGACCCTGATGAATACAAGCACATAGGCAACAAAGGTGATTATGTGTATGCCCAGAATATGTTATTCCCACGTATCTGGGATGAGCACCATGCTCAAGACTATGAGTCCTGGCTCGGTGGCGTAACAGGGCACATGGTCAACTACACCCGCGGCGACCAGACAATACAGGTCAAGATGCCTACTCAGTTAGACAACATCCGATTCTTCCTTTCATACCAGTTGAACTTTATGTACTGGCGCTATTTTATGTGGAATTTCGCCGGCCGCCAAAACGACATCCAGGGCATGGGTGAGGCAGAGCACGGAAACTGGATTTCTGGCATATCATTTATCGACAACTTACGTTTGGGTGACCAGAGCATGCTGCCAGACAACCTCAAGAACAATAAAGGCCATAACGTATTCTATATGCTGCCGTTGCTATTGGGTCTGATTGGTCTTTTCTGGCAGGCATACCGCGGAAAGAAGGGTATCCGTCAATTCTGGGTAGTATTCTTCCTTTTCTTCATGACTGGTATAGCCATTGTCCTGTACTTGAACCAAACGCCATCACAGCCACGTGAGCGTGACTACGCCTACGCAGGCTCTTTCTACGCCTATGCCATCTGGATAGGATTCGGCGTTGCAGCTATCATAGAATTCCTGAGGAAACTGAAGATTAATGAAACGCTCCTGGCTTCCGTAGTATCCCTGGCTTGCCTGCTGGTTCCTATTCAAATGGCCAGTCAGACATGGGATGACCACGACAGAAGCGGACGTTTCACCTGCCGTGACTTCGGCCAGAACTATCTTAACTCCTTACAGGAAGAAGGCAATCCTATAGTGTACACCAATGGCGACAACGATACCTATCCGCTGTGGTATACCCAAGAAACAGAAGGTAAGCGCACAGATGCCCGGGTATGTAATTTAAGCTATCTGTCAACCGACTGGTATATCGACCAGTTGAGAAGACCTACCTATGATGCACCTGCTGTACCAATTACCTGGAACAGGGCAGAATATCTCTCTGGTACGAATGACTATGTGCAGGTACGTCCCGAAATGAAGGCCCAGATTGATGCCCTGTATAAAGAAGATCCCGAAGGCGCTAAAAAACTACTGGGAGACAATCCTTACGAGCTGAAGAACATCCTGAAATATTGGGTTCGCAGTACTGATCCTAATATGCACTGCATACCTACCGACAGCATTATCATCTCTGTTGACAAAGAGAAAGTGCGTCGCTCAGGCATTACAATGGTCTCCGACTCCATACCAGACCACATCTGTATGCGAGTCAACAGAAACGCATTCTACAAGAACCATCTTATGTTGCTGGAAATGCTGGCTCAGTCGGATTGGGAGAGACCTATCTACTTTGCAGTAACCGTAGGCCGCGACAATTACATGAACCTCAGCGACAACTTTATTCAGGAGGGTCTGGCCTATCGTGTGTCACCTTTCAACACAGCCGCTTCTGGTAGGTTTGTCGATGCTGAGAAGATGTACGACAACATCATGCATAAGTTTAAATTCGGAAACATAAGTGATCCTCATGTCTATCTGGATCAGACAGTAAGAGGCATGTGCTGGACACATCGCCGCATGTTCTCCATCCTTGCTGACGAACTGTTACGCCGGGGCGACAAGAAACGGGCTCTGGAAGTCCTGGAAAAATGTGACAAAGAGATTCCCGATCATGCAGTTTCCTACACCAACAACATTGGAGGAACTACAGAACTGGCACGCTGCTGGGCACAAGTTGGCAAGAAAGACAAGGCTGAGAAACTGCTGACACAGTTAATTGAGTCTTCCAGACAATATCTGGACTGGTACATGTTCTACTCTGCCAATAGTCTGTCGTCAAATACATCTGAGTGTACGGTACGTATCTCCGAAATGCTGACAGCAGTCAATGTTATGCGCAAGGAGAATCTGCCTAATTCTCAGAAATATACTGAGATGGCAGAGAAGTATTACGGAATGTTGTCTTCCAAAGGAATTAATCTCAATTTTGGAAACTGATGTTTATTGAACAACCGCCATTGTGGTTTCGTTGGTTTTATCCCGATGCCCTGTGGCGGTTGGATAAAAAACACAAGGTCGTCTATCTCACATTTGATGACGGCCCTATACCTGATGTCACCCCACGCGTGCTGGAGATTCTTGACCATTACAAAGTCAAGGCCACGTTTTTTATGGTAGGAGATAATGTCAGGAAATATCCCGACGTGTTCGATTTGGTAAAAAAGGCCGGGCATAGGCTGGGGAACCACTCGTTCAACCATATAGGCGGTATGCGTCATGGTATCCGTAGTTACATCAATAATTTTGACAAGGCTAACCAATACATCCATACCGACTTGGTACGCCCTCCTTACGGCTGGATGAAGTGGGAACAATATTATTTCCTGCGACAGCACTACAAACTTGTCATGTGGGACGTTGTCACACGCGACTACAGCAAGCATCTCACTGCCGAACAGGTAATAAGGAATGTAATGCGTTACACCCGTCCTGGGTCCATCATCACCTTCCACGACTCTCTGCGAAGTGCAGACAAACTATGGACAGCCTTGCCAAAATCAATTGAGTGGCTTAAATCTCAGGGGTACTCTCTCAAAATGATTCCGTAATTCATCCTGTTCCCCTTCGTTTCCTCTCCGCTTTTTCCCCGCCTGAAGTTTTGTCCATTTTGGGACAAAGGCAAATCTTGGGACAGGCCAAATGACTTTAAAATGACAGGCCAAATGATTTCGTGAT
>ONKB01000109.1 GCA_900318305.1 uncultured Prevotellaceae bacterium
GCCTGTCATTTTAAAGTCATTTGGCCTGTCCCAAGATTTGCCTTTGTCCCAAAATGGACAAAAATTCAGGCGGAAAAAATGGCAAAGACTACTGGTGCCTCTGAGGCTTTATGATGGTCTGCCTGGCTTTGAACAACGTCTGCAAATTTTTCAGGATGTACTTATTGCGTGTAGTGACGTAGAGCATCTCCACATCAAGAGGGGTTCCTGCGCTTTTGTCTTCCCAGTATGACCCATCCGTCAGGACATACTTTTTCCCATCAAAAGACACTATTCCCTGACGGCATACAATATGGGGACTTGAGTAATTGGTTGTAAACACAGCAGGAACAACCATGTGATTATATTTCCAATAGGTCTTCGCCACCGCATATACGCGAGAAAACTGCGTGCTGTCGGCCATCCACAAGGCAGACTCCTTCGCCGACACAATAAACTGGACCGCCGGACAAGAAGGTATGTCATAAATAACCACCTTACTGGTAATATGGCGCGGCCTGCCGTCATGAATGACACTTCCCGCCAAGATGGCAAAGGAAGACATAGCTGTTATCATGGCATTGCGACTACGTTTCATCCATAAAAACACACAGGCTGCGACAAAACCATAACAGAACAACATAGTCAGCCAGGAAGGATATACTTCTACATGGGAAAAAGGCAGTTTGCTGATGACTTCCAGACTCCCCAGCATAAAGCGGGCAGTCCAGACAATGACATGACCCACCCAGGAAGACAAAAGAGGGAATGCCGACAAGAGGAAAAAGCATAATGTAGTCCCCAACAACACATAGGCGCAAGGTATCACGACTATGCTGCTCAGCAGAAATGACAGAGGAAGAATGTGGAAACTGTATGCCACCAACGGAGCCGTAGCTATCTGGGCAACCACAGCCACATAGATAAAATCTGTCGCCAAAGACAACCAGCGTACCGACGGACGGATGGACTCATAAGCCGGGAAGAAAAACAAGATGGCAAAAACAGAGAGGAACGACAACTGAAAACCAATATCCATCAAGGACATTGGCTGGAACAGCAATATCAGGATGGCAGCCAGTGCCAGATGATTCAATGATACGCCCTGCTTATTCTGCACAAGGAACAACATGGCTATGGAATACATTATCGCCGCACGTATCAGAGACGTGTTCAATCCCGTCAGGAGGGTGAACAGCCAAATAAACACCCAGCAGACACCCACCGCAAGCCAGCGTCCGTATATCTTGCGCATTACCGGGCGGAACAACAATAACAACAGCGACACCAATATGCCTAAATGAAGACCTGACAAAGCCAGCACATGACTGGCACCGGTTTCAGAAAACAGCATTCTGATATCGTGCGTAAGGGCGTATTTATCTCCCAGCGTCAATGCTGAGAGGACGGCATATTCCCTTACACCCAAGTCCATTGAGGAATACCGGCTCACCAGTTTTTCTCTATACTGAAGGGCCTTGATTCTCATTCTCTGCCAAATTGAGAGTCGGTCATGCAATCCCTGCCTCAACCTGTCTGATGCCAGCTGGTAATCTCTCCCTGCAAAAACCGTCCCGCTAATACCTTTACGATGCTGCCACGAGGCATAGTCGTATGCCATGGGGTTGCCAGTATTATGTGGTGCCGACACCTTGCCGAAAAACAGCAGGGCATCACCTACGGAGGGAAGTGACATCGTGCTGTCGGGCAACAATGTCAAACTGACACGACGCTCCCTTTCACCCCGCCGGCCAGAAACCGGCAACAACACTTCATACTCATTTGTCAGGCCTCTCACCCTTGGAGACGACACAACCACGCCCTGATAACCTTGTGATTTGTCGGGCCACTGGACAACTGTGGCATCATAGCTCCGCAGACAAAGCATGATGCCCAACACTCCGAAAAAGAGCATACCTGAGAGGCCGAACAGTCTTGAAGAAGGAGACTGACGGCGGCGGAATATGGCGAGCATTACGCCACAGAGAAATACACAAACTATACCGAAAACATACCAGACCGCATGCAACTCATCACGCAGCAGCCAGCCCGACAGGATGCCTATGACTAAAGGAACGGCAAAACGCAGGGCTTTCGCCCGAAACAGCATTTCTCCAAAGGTACTCACCTTCTCTGCCTACGACTTGAGAACTTCTATCTCGGCCTGGGGATCGGAGGCGTTGAATATGGCGCTGCCGGCAACAAGGATATCGGCTCCCGCATCATACAGCTCAGCAGCGTTGGCACGGCTGACACCTCCGTCAATCTCTATCAACGCATGAGAGCCTGACTCCTCAATCATGCGGCGCAGGCGGCGGGTCTTATCTATGGACTGGGGAATGAACCGCTGACCACCGAAACCGGGGTTCACGCTCATCAGCATGACCATGTCAACATCACAGATAATCTCTTCAAGGGTATAAAGCGGCGTAGCGGGATTGAGAGCCACGCCGGCCTTCATGCCGGCCTCCTTGATCTGGCCGATGACACGATGCAGATGGGGGCATGCCTCCTGGTGGACACTAACACTATGGGCACCAATAGCCTTGATGTTGTGGAGGAATTTCTCGGGATAGACCATCATGAGATGGACGTCGAGTGGCTTGCTGGCCACCCGTGCCACGGCCTGCATGACAGGAAAACCGAAAGAGACATTGGGGACAAACACACCGTCCATGACATCAAGGTGTATCCAGTCGCACTGGCTGGAGTTGAGCATCTGGATGTCACGCTCCAGATGGCAGAAGTCTGACGCAAGTATCGATGGGGAGACCATTTTAGTTTTCATATTCTGTTATTGTTTTTTGTTTCTTAGAACAACATATCATTTACAAACGCAAAGATATATATTTTTCGGTTAGGAAAAGTCTTTACAGGAAAAACAAAGCTTCGGGAAGCCACAAACTGTTTAAATTCCACAGACACTCCAACCGCACACACCAAATTCAAATCCCCACTGCCCTGTCGAGTTCTATCTGGGCTGTCATAGCGCGGAAGAGGGTATCGTAAAATGAGAGTAGTACCTCATTGTATGTGCGCTGGGCATCAAGCACCTCCAGCAGTCCGGTCTCGCCCTGCTTGTAACCGAAGATTTTATTTTTCAAGATGGTCTGTGCATCCGATATCATTGTTCCCGAGAAGCGCCGGGCCATGAGTTCCGCTGCTACATAGGAATTGTATGCCTGCCTCACCTCACTGGCAATCTGAAGCTTCACCGCAGAGAGCGTAGCCTCGTTCTGCTTCACGGCATATCTGGCGGCACGCACCTCGCCTTTATTGAGATTGGACAGCCTCAACGGTATGGAGACACCCACCGACAAGCTGTTGTATGCCGGCGCGGGGGCTATTTCATTACGGACTATTGTATTGTGGGCAAATCCCATGGTCAACCCCAACTCTGTGGCCCTGTTTGCCCTGATCAGACGCAGGTTCCTCTCGGATAGCGTCTTAGTTAAGACGGCCATCTGGAGATCGGCCCTATTGGCTTCGGCCTTGCTGAGCAGCATGGGAAGGCTGTAAGCCTGAGGGGAAAAAGCGAGAGAGTCTGTGAGGCCGCTGATACTCTCAGAACAGGTATCTCCCATCATGCAGCCCAGTTGTATAAGAGCATTACGATAGTCGGTCTCCGATTGGAGGTAGTCGTTGTACATGGTCTTTGACTCCAGACGAGACTGCATGGCATCGGTCTCGCTGATTTCGCCCAGGGCATGACGGACACTGTCGCTTGCTGCCAGCTGACTCATCTGCTCATAGGAGGAGTACTGCACCTCCATGTTTTTCTTACACAGCAATGCCTTGGCGTACTCCAGAGCTGCATCTGCCTTGAGATTGCGGAAATAGTCGGCCAGCGATGCCTCTGTCAGGTCCTTCTCGGCAGATGCGACACCAATACGGGCGCCGCGCACATTGGCCAATGGCAACGTATAGCCCAGCTCGCCCTCATAGCTCTGTCCCATCTGCATCTTCTTGTCCTGATTGTTGGAATAGGTAAATCCTATCTCGGGGTCATTGAAGACCTTGGCAGCCTGGACATTGGCCTTGGCGATATCTATATTGTATTTCTCGGCTATGTAGCCCACATTGTTGTCTTTGACTCTTTGGATGTAACTGTCGTAACTGAGCTTCTGAGCCTCAGCCGAACATACCATCAGGAACAAAAGAATGCTTATTCTAAGATTTCTGGTTTTCATATCGTTTTTCTAACAGATAATACATTGCCGGCAGGATATACAGGGTTATCGCTGTCGAGAATAGCAAGCCATACACAATGACCGTGGATAACGGGCGCTGTATGTCTGAGCCGATATTAGTGGACACAGACGCGGGGAAAAGTCCCAGAACCGCCACGGTAGCTGTCATGAGGACAGGACGCAACCGGTGGACTGCACCGGAAACCACAGCATCGCGGAGGATTTTACCTCTCTTTCGCAGGTCGTTGATATGGGATATCATTATCACGCCATTGTTGATTGTCAGGCCGAACAGGGCAATGAATCCCACAGCCGAGGAAACATTAAACGTCAGTCCGCGTATGTTCAAAGCCAACAATCCACCCACCAGTGCCAGCGGCAACAGGGCTATGAGCAACCCTGCCTGGCGGAATTTGCCAAAGGCACCTACCAACAGGAGAAACATAATGGCAAGCACAAAAGGAATTACCACTGCAAGCCGGGCATAGGCTCGGTGCTGATTCTCAAAATGACCATCCCAGCGTATCTGATACTTTGTATGGTCATACTTCACCGAACGGGCTATTTTGCTACTGGCCTCCTCAAGGAAAGAGGTCAGGTCGCGCCCGCCGCGCAGGTTCATGCGCACAGTAAGGTGGCGCTTATTTCTTTCGCGCGAGATGGTACTCATGCCTGTCGTTGTCTTGATTTCTGCCACCGCCGACAACGGTATCTTGGCTCCCGAGGCCGATGTCATCATCAGGGCTCCGATTTTCTCGGGCGTGTCACGCGAGACTTCGTTGTAGCGACATATCACATCGTAAACCTTGCCGTCAACAAACACCTGCGAGACGGCTCTTCCACCAATAGCC
Organism: uncultured Prevotellaceae bacterium; assembly: GCA_900318305.1. Taxonomy (GTDB): domain Bacteria; phylum Bacteroidota; class Bacteroidia; order Bacteroidales; family Bacteroidaceae; genus UBA6382. Next base: position 5,021 of record ONKB01000109.1, read on the forward strand.
ACTTCAATCAGTTCAGTCACGTCGGAGACATTAAGTCCATATTGGGCTATCTTGTCCCTGTTGGCTTTTATCTGGAGCTGTGGCAACGGTGGTTCCTGATCTATCACCACATCGGCTGCGCCATGTATGCCCTTCACCGTGTTGACGATGTCCCCGGCGATCCTACGCACCTCCGCCTGGTCGTTACCATAAACTTTGACTGCCAGGTCACTATGTGAGCCAGCTATCTGGTCCATAACCATGTCGATAATGGGCTGTGAGAAGCCCACCTTATATCCTGGCATGGTTTTTATCTCGGCATCCATCTCTGCCACCAGGTCAGCCTTTGTCCGCCCACTCTTCCATGTAGAATAAGGTTTCAAACCCACGCTGCATTCTATATGGGAAGAGGTAAATGCCTCCGTTCCTTCGTCATCACGTCCCACCTGAGTCATCACATATTTAACTTCCTCAAATTTCTTCAACCGGGCCCGCAACTCATCTGCCATTGCAGTGGATTTCTCCAACGAGATACCAGGAGGGGTCTGCACCTGAATCCAAATTCCTCCCTCGTCCAATGCCGGCAGGAAGTCTTTTCCTACAGTAACAGAAAGAATAATAACCAAACCCATTATTATGCCCATAGGAAGAAAGACACGCTTAGGATGGCTGACGATGTGCTCAGTCTGGTTCTTGTATATCTCCGTCAGTTTCTCCAGCCACCGGTTATGGTACACTTTCTGCGGTTTCCGGTACACAGCATAAGCCAAACCTGGTATCAGTATCAGAGCCACAGCCAGCGCACCTATCAAGGCATAGCCCACAGTAAACGCCATCGGGGTAAACAGTTTCTTCTCTATGCGCTCAAAGGCAAACAGCGGCGTATATGCCACAATGATTATCACAAGTGAAAAGAATATGGGCTTTGCCACCTGTATTACCCTGCTCACGGTATCGGCCTTGTCCAGCGGGGCTTGAGGGTCACTCTCACGTTTCTTCAGTATCATTTCCATCATAACGATGGCGCCATCAACCAATATTCCGAAATCAATTGCGCCTAATGAAAGAAGGTTAGCTGGAATATCGGTGAAGAACATAAACCCGAATGCCGTAAGCAATGATATGGGAATGGTAACCGCCACTATCAGGGCGCCTCTCAGGCTACCCAGGAAAATAACGAGGACAGATATGACGAGCAACATGCCGAAAAAGAGTGTGTGGGTCACGGTATTCAGAGTCGTATTCACCAATTCCGTGCGGTCCAATATGGTTTTAATTCTGACACCCTCGGGCAGGACATCGCTGTTCAGTTCATCCACGGCCTCATGCACACTTTCCAGTACCCGAGAAGGATTCTGGAAACGCAACAACTGGACAATACCTTCCACACCATCCTTGCAGCTTATTTCATCATCTACATAGCCGAAAACGCCTTTTCTCTCCAAGTTTCCGTATTTCAGCACACCAACATCACCCAGCAGCACCGGCACACCGTCAACGGTCTTGACGACTATGTTTCCCATGTCCTGCAGGTTATGAACAAGTCCCACGCCACGTACCACATAGCTCTGCTCTCCCCGGGTGAGCATGCTCCCGCCTGCATTGGCATTATTGGCCTCAATAGAAGCTGTCACCTCCGAAAGGGATATGTCGTATTTACTCAGTTTCAACGGGTCTATCTCAATCTGATACTGCGTTGTGATACCGCCGTAGTTGGACACATCGGCCACCCCCGTTATCTGGCGCAGGCGCGGTATAACCACCCACTTGTTCAGGTCGGTCAGTTCACGCAGATTCTTGGTCTTACTGACGAGCATATAACGATATATCTCACCTGTCGGCGAAGTCAGCGGATTCAGTTCAGGCTCAGCACCATAAGGTAATTCCACCGCACTGATACGCTCCTGAACCCTCTGCCTTGCCCAATAGGAATCCACTTTGTCCTCAAACACCATCACGATGACCGACAATCCGAAGGTATTGGTACTCCGCATAGTCTGAAGGGCAGGTATTCCGTTGAGCTCGCGCTCCAAGGGTATGCTGATTTGTTGCTCTATCTCTTCTGCTGCCAGTCCCGGCACTTGTGTCACCACCTGTACAGTCACATCAGCTATATCAGGATAGGCGTCAATGGGCAGTTGTCTCCAGGCATAGAAACCGAATATGGAAACTATTCCAAAAACAGTTGCAATCAACCATCTGCGGTTGATAATCAGAGTTATAATCTTCTCCATAAAAAGTTTCTTGTTCCTATTTATTCAGGAATATTCCTCCGTTTACCACAACAGTCTCTCCAGGCTTCAATCCCTGAGTAACCCATATTTTGCCTTCTTCGGTTGTTGCAACCGACACAGGGCGGCACTCATAAACGCCTTCCTTCTGTACAACAAATACAGATGGCTGTTCCTCGTTTTGCAATATCGCCGTGGCAGGAAGGATAATCGCATCGCGTGCCGTGCTTTGGAACTTCACTGTAGCAAACATGCCTGGTTTCAATTCTCTTGAGCTGTTATCGCATTCCACAAGCACTTCCACTGCCCTGGTTTCTTCGTCCATCAGTTCTCCTATATAATATACCTTGCCAGATATGGTCTTCTCCGGCTGTGCATCAGTAACCACCTCGACTATATCATCAGGCTTTACTGCACCACAGTAATTTTCCTTGACATGGGCCACTACCCACACTTTGGACAAGTCGGCCACAGTCACCACAGCTTCATCATCGCTTTTGACATACTCTCCTATGGTCACATTGCATTTTACCACTTCACCGGCAATGGGTGAAACCATAGGGAGAGGCTGCCCTACAGAGGTCAGCTGGTCGGCCCTGACATTAAATACCTTCATGCTTGCCACAGCTTCGTCATACTCTGCCTGTGCATTACGGTATTCTGTCTCAGCCTCTTCCAAGTCGCGTTTGGAAACTATGCCTCCTCCATGAAGTTCCTTTTTTCTTTCGTAATTTCTCTTGGCCAAGGCTCTGTTCTGCTTCGTCTGGAAAAAAGCCTTTGAAGCATTATAGAAATCTGCCGAATTGAGTTTAAATAATAATGTTCCTGCACCTACCTTCTGACCCAACCTTACAGTTGAAGCCACTATCCTTCCGTCAAAAGGCACTGCGACTTCAGCTATACGCCCTGTAATGGCACGCACCGTTCCTGCCACTTTGAAACTGCTGCCGACACTCGTCAGTGCTACTTTGTTTGTTTTAACCTCTTTCACTATGGGCGATGTGGTCTCAACCGTATAAATATTACCCTTGACCTCAACTTCTTTGATTTCCCGTTGCTGCTTCTCGCCCGCACAGCCCAACAGGAAAAGGCATATTACTGCCCAATAAAAATATTTCATATCTTCTAAAAAACTATTTACTAAAAGAAACTATAAGGTGGTGCCCACATTGGGACCATCCTCCATTGCCCAGTTACTATTTCTACCACACAAGAGATAACGTAGTCAGGAACAGCCTTGACTGGTGGAATAAAGTCCACCTCAACTATCCCGCTGCACGAACACAATATACAGTCCAGATGGGATATAAGCAATAATTCTGATGAGGTATGTCCACCCGAAGGGGCTTTCTGATGACCATGGAAAAATATGTGGGAATGGACTATCGTTCCCTTACCTGTTACATGGCTGTGTACAAACATCGTTGCACTTACATAATATATCAGGAACAGCCCCACCAACAGAGCTGCACCCGTGTGTCGCCATGTTCCTACCTTACCAGTCATCATTCCAAGAAACATATTGGTCAGCAAAATTACGAAAAAACTTTGTATTCCGTTACACAATCGTTTTTCAATCAGTCAGCTAACGGGGAAACTCTTTAATCAAAGAAACTCCTGTATAGAACAGGTAAAGTTGGTGTTAATTGTCTACTTTTGTATGCAGAAAACCATTACTCTTCCAAGAAATGAAACAAACAGCACTATATCTCATTCTGCTCATGACCATCCTTTACTGCAAGGGATACGATAAGTTTGTCACTGTCATTACTTTCAGCAACGGAGAAAAAACACTGCTGCACAATTCAAGCATACAATCTATGGCATTTGAGGCCTTTGACAACGTTTTGGCAGGAAACACACAAGACAACCGCTACAACTGGAAATATGGAGGTATCAGTGCCGCTTCCGGAGAAATATACAGCAGGAGTGACCGCCTTTATTCAGAACTGATACATGTGCACAAAGGTGATGTCATTAAAACAAAGGGGAATCCCTTTGTCATCCAATTCTATAGCAACGACAGCATCTGGGTGAATTCTGATTATAGCACCAATGGATTCCGCAACAGGGACTATCTTATTACAGAAAACGGTCTGATCAGATTACTGGTAGCACAACCTGACTTTACAGATTTCCCAAAGGCAGAATGCAAGGTATGGGTACAACGCGGCGGTTACGAGCGTTACATCTCCCCTGCCGAGAAATATCCGGCATTGTTCCCCAAGGGAAAATTCGGATTGCAGGCCCATAGGGGTATCTGTGATGAATATCCCGAGAACACCATTCCCTCGTTTGAGGCTGCTGCCAGAGTTGAAATCTACAAAGGAATAGAGACAGATGTCCAAATGACTTCTGACGGTATCATCGTATGTATGCACGATAACACTATTGACAGAACTACAAACGGGAGCGGCAAGGTATCAGACTACACTTTTAACCAATTACAATCTTTCTTCATTGACGGGGGGAACGGATGGTCGGAGACATACACCAATAAACTGCATATACCAACTTTCGAGGAATATCTGGATATATGCAAAACCTATGGCAAAGTACCCTATGTGGAACTCAAGCTTATCTCCTATGAAGGTATCAGAAAAACTGTTGATTTGCTTCACAAAAAAGGGTTCGAGGACGGCACCTATGTCCTGACCTCGTTCACAAGAAACTATCTGATTTATGCCTCCACGATTTGTGATGCACCGCTGGAGTTCATGGCCTCTTTTACAGAGGAAGACATCAGCAAGAATGCTCATCTGAAGAATATCATCCTGCGCCCCCAATCTGCAAAAGTTACCAAAGACTTTGTGAAGAAATGCCATGAATATGATGTCATGGTAGAGTGTTATGGCATTCCCGTTGGTGACAATGTCTTGGTAGGCAATCTGCTCTCATGGGGAGTTGAGGGTGGAACCTGCAACTCCTGGAAGGGATTGGGATTGGATAAATAAACTGCATTCAAATCTCTAACAGAAGAATATTGAAACTACCAGGCTTTTATTATTTAGCATTATTGCCTTGAACAGACTGCAGGTTTTTTGTATCTTTGTATCAATATAACATCTTATTCATTATGAAACATTTCTTATCCCTCATGTTGTTTCTCGCCGGAACATGCTTCGGCTATGCAGGAAAGACCATTACCCTGAAACAAATTGTCAACAAAGAATTTAATCCTGAGGTATACAGCGCAGTAACTCCTCTGAACGATGGAGAGAGTTTTGCACGCATCAGTAACGATAAAAAACAAATCGTAAAGTGTTCCTTCAAAACCGGACAGCAGACAGGGATTCTCTTTGATGCTAATATCGCAAAAGGCATTAAAGTACAAGAGATTGAAGGTTATATCCTTTCACCTGACGAGAGCCGCCTGTTGATTCAAACAAAAACAACTTACAGGTATCGCCGCTCTTTCACAGCTGAATACCTATTATATACTGCTGTGAACAAAACCATAGAACCGTTATCAAAAGGCGGTCCTCAGGAGCAGCCTTTGTTCTCTCCCGACGGCAACCAAATTGCTTTCGTCAGAGAAAACAACATCTATCTCGTCAAATTATTATTCAACAACAGTGAAAGCCAGGTGACTAAAGACGGTAAAGTCAATGAAGTGCTAAACGGAATACCCGACTGGGTTAACGAAGAAGAATTTAGTGCTGTACGCTCCTTTGATTTCAGTGCAGACAGCAAAATGATTGCATGGATTCGCTATGACGAGAAGAATGTATCCACATTTGACATTCCATTGTTTAAAGGCTCTCATCCGGAGAAGAAAGCATATAGCTTGTGCCCTGGCACATATAGCTACAAATATCCCAAGGCTGGCACAACAAACTCTCGGGTAAGCGTACAAACTTACGACATCAAGAGTCATGTTACCCGCACTATGGATTTACCCATGGACAGCGACGGTTATATACCACGCATTAAGTTTACAGAGACTCCGGACAATCTTGCCATTATAACCCTCAACAGACATCAAAATCAAATGGACGTCTATATTGGGAATGCCCGGTCACGCCTTTGTAAACTTGCCTTACGGGAAAAAGACGAAAAATACATTCGCGAAGAACCTTATAAGCACTTGGCTTTCTTTGGAAATCATTTTGCAATGATGAGCGACCGCAGCGGATACAGACAACTCTATTGGTTCTCTGTAACAGGACAACTTGAAAAACAGATTACTTCGGGCAACAATGAAGTAATTGATTTCTATGGTTATGACGCTACGTCACAATCATTCTATTATACTGCATACGATGACAGTCCATTGCGTACGGCTGTTTTCAAAACAGACTTAAAAGGCAAGACAAAAAAACTGACAACACAGAGTGGCGTAAACAAGGCTGTCTTCAGTAAGACATATAAATACTTTATCAACGAGTTCTCCAACTTGACAACTCCTCCAGTTACTACTATCTGTAACAATGAGGGAAAAATCATTAATACATTACTGACAAACGAAAAACTTAAAAATAAACTGTCAGGTTACAGCCTGTCTCAAAAGGAATTCTTTACTTTCAAGACAAGCGAAGGTGTTGAATTAAATGGTTGGATGATGAAACCTGCTAATTTTAATGAAGGACATAAGTATCCAGTCATCCTCTACCAGTATTCTGGTCCTGGCTCACAAGAAGTCAAAGACGAATGGAGATCGGGATTCTTCTCTGGCGGAGTGCTGGAAAACTATTTTAACAGTTTGGGTATCATTGTCGTATGCGTTGACGGCCGGGGAACAGGAGGACGAGGAGCTGACTTTGAAAAGTGTACCTATCTGAATTTGGGTAAGTTGGAAGCACGCGATCAAGTGGAAACAGCATTATACGTCGGCACTTTACCTTATGTTGACAAAAACAACATAGGTATTTGGGGATGGAGCTATGGTGGTTTCAATACTTTGATGAGTATGAGTGAGGGACGACCTGTGTTTAAATGTGGTGTTGCTGTAGCACCTCCAACAGATTTTCGTTTTTACGATACCATATATACTGAACGCTTCATGCGTACACCTGGAGAAAACAGCAGCGGATATGATTACAATGCTATTACACGTGCTGAAAAATTACATGGCGACCTGCTTATCTGTCATGGTTTAGCCGATGATAACGTTCATTTTCAAAACACGGCTGAATATGCAGAAGCTCTCGTACAAGCAGATAAACAGTTTGATATGCAAGTATATACAAACCGCAACCATGGCATATATGGTGGTAATACAAGTGTGCATATATTTACAAAAATCACCGAATATTTCAGAACACATCTGAAATAACCACTTCGCGTTATTCCGCTTTTTTTACTTGTGGATGATATTGCCAAATCGTTCTTGGTAATTTCGTCAATGATAACCTTGACTTCTTCAAAAGTCATATTCCGAACATGGATTCTGCCGTTGAGGATACAAAGAAAAAACAAACGGCCAGTCAATAATGGCAACCTCTTATTTTAGTACTTGTTTACCCGGCCATCAGGGAAAATCTTACCATTAAATCGGACATTTTTGAATATCAGGGAGTCGCAACCCTTAATGATATAGGGACTACCGGACTTCTCTACTTCCGCACAGAAATTCTCAAGCAAGACGTGCCCTATCTCGTGACCAGGATTACCAATAAACCTCAAGGGCCGGGCAGACCTGACATCAAAATTCCTGAATACGATATCATCCACTCTGCGAGTTTTGATACCTGGTTCACTGACTATCTGAACCACACTTCCCGTGAAAGATCCTCTGTATTTATCAAAAACGATATTGCTCAAATCCATATACCCTTCATCTTCATCAAGATACCGTCTGGGGAAATCAGCGAAAATCCCATTGTTTCCAACAGCCTCAATATTGCGGAACGTAGCATTCCTGATTATGTCGTCCGAAGGACAACCCAGACGCACCGTTTGGCAGCGTGAATCCAATTGGCAGTTTTCCACTATTATATCTTCACATACAACCTTTTGCTCAGGATATTCTCTCATCGCCCTAAGCACGATACAATCATCACAAGTCTTAAATCGGGAGTCGCTGACACGTACATGGGAACAACCGTCAAAATCGATTCCGTCATTGTTTATCATCCTTTGATCTGCAATGATACTTATCCCCTTGACTTCTATGTTTTTGCACAGCCTGATAAGCATTGTCCAACACGGAGAATCCTTAAACGTCACTCCGCTCAAATGGATTCCCTCGCATCTAACAAACTGCACCATCCTGGGGCGTTCTACAGGAGGCTTCGGGTAATAGCCCTTAACGAGTTTCTTGTCAAAAAAAGCTGGCCCCTGCCCGTCAATGATTCCTTCACCACTAACTGTAATATTATGGGCATCATAAGCATATAGAAGGACTTTACTCGATTCCTCGGGGCGAATGCTGCATATGTCCAAAGGGAAACTGTAATAATCCTCACTTTTGTCACTTCCTATCAAGTGTGCTCCCTTTTCCAGGTGCAGCTCAACATTACTCCGAAGTTGGATGGAGCCTACCCTGTACTCGCCCGGTGGAACAACTACTTTTCCTCCGCCTTTTGAATACACCTTATCAATGGCAGCCTGGATATCCTCCCCAGTATAAGACTTGACTATAAAGGAACGTGAAGTACAGGAAGATAAACTATAGACTACTGCAACAATAAACACATAGCAAACGCAGACGGACAAGGCATTATTTTTCAATTTTTCCATCATAATACAATCATACCCAAATACAAATTTAATCTATCGGATTAGAATATGACTCACTCGACATCCAAAATTGCAAATCTTCAACTAACTATGTTCCGTCAAGTCACAAAAAAAAGAGGTCCCCCGGGCATAATCCGGGGGACCTCGGCAAAAAACGGCGGCGACCTACTCTCCCAC
>ONKB01000108.1 GCA_900318305.1 uncultured Prevotellaceae bacterium
CTGTGTCACGAGATCATTTCGCCTGTCATTTTAAAGTCATTTGGCCTGTCCCAAGATTTGCCTTTGTCCCAAAATGGACAAAATCGCTGGCGGGGGGAATTGGGGAGATGGGGCGAATGAGGCCAATGGGGGCAATGGACTTCTGAGGCCAATGGGAGTAATGGGGACAATGGGGCTAATAAGGCTGATGGGGCCTCTGGGTATTCTGTGAAATGGGCATGGCTAAGAGGGCTTATTAGGCCCTCTTAGCCAGAAACAATTAGGGACCGTTCCCTATTGGGGAGCGGTCCCTAAACTAAAGTATAGTGTTGATTATGCTCTCTTAGTCTTTTTGCCGAAAGCATAGCCAGCTGCGGCACCGAGTTCCTCTTCAATGCGGATAAGCTGGTTGTACTTAGCCATACGGTCTGTACGGCTCATGGAACCAGTCTTGATCTGACCAGAGTTGGTGGCTACAGCGATATCAGCGATAGTGGTATCCTCTGTCTCGCCAGAGCGGTGAGAAGTTACGGTGGTATAGCCAGCGCGGTGAGCCATCTCGATGGCATCGAGTGTCTCTGTCAGAGAGCCGATCTGGTTAACCTTGATGAGGATAGAGTTAGCTGCGCCCATTTCAATACCCTTCTGGAGGAATTTAACATTAGTAACAAAGAGGTCGTCACCTACGAGCTGGCAGCGGTCGCCGATAGCAGCGGTGAGTTTTACCCAGTTGTCCCAATCGTTCTCGTCAAGACCATCTTCGATAGAGTCAATAGGATATTTTGTTATCAGTTCCTCAAGATACTTAATCTGCTCAGCAGCACTCAGTTTCTTGCCGTTAGGATCTTTCTGTGTACCATTCTTCAACTGGCGATAGTCATAGAACCACTCACCATTCTCCTGAACAGCAAACTCAGAAGCAGCGCAGTCCATAGCGATAGTAACGTCCTTGCCAGGAACATAGCCAGCTTTCTTGATAGCCTCAACGATGCTGTCGAGAGCATCCTCGATACCATTGAAGTTAGGAGCGAAACCACCTTCATCGCCTACGGCTGTAGAAAGGCCACGAGCCTTGAGCAGTTTAGCCAGATTGTGGAAAATCTCAGCACCCATACGAACAGCCTCCTTAATGTTAGGAGCACCGATAGTACGAATCATAAACTCCTGGAATGCGATAGGAGCTGCAGAGTGGGCGCCACCGTTGATGATATTCATCATCGGTACAGGCAGGGCAAAAGCATTGCAACCACCGATATAACGATACAACGGCATATTCAGTGCCTTGGAAGCAGCCTGGGCACAAGCGAGGCTGACACCAAGAATAGCATTGGCACCAAGTTTGCTCTTAGTAGGTGTTCCGTCGAGGGCCAGCATCTTCTGGTCGATGGCACGCTGTTCAAAAACACAATCGCCTTTCAAAGCCGGAGCAATAACCTTATTGACGTTCTCAACAGCTTTCAGCACGCCCTTGCCGAGATAGCGGCCTTTGTCGCCATCACGGAGTTCAAGTGCCTCATTCTCACCGGTAGACGCACCTGAAGGTACGGCAGCACGACCCATTACACCATTTTCAAGTGTTACCTCAACCTCTACGGTAGGATTACCTCTTGAGTCAAGGATTTCTCTTGCATGAATTTTCTCGATTTTCATAATCTATTTATATTATTAAATGTTAGAACTATTTCTTCTTTTTTCTTTTCCGACTGCAAAGTTACTCATTTCTTCAACTTTAGAGAAATCTCCTTTGGCATATTTTACTTAAGAGCGTTTATTTCACAGAACTTTGAGTCTCCGAACATTAACCAAGAAGGTGTTTTTGCAGTATGTGTCTTACAAAATCATGACTTCACGGCATTAGCCAGTTCCAGACCATAGCCTTTCTTCCTGTCCTCAGCCTTGAGGAGCAGTGAAACCACTATGGCAGCTATGCCGAAACAGGCAAAGATGGCCATCGTCATCGTATAGTCGATGACACCATCGGCAGAGGTATTCGCCTGGTTAACCTTGCCTATCAGGATAGGCACCATGGAAAGCCCTATGTTCTGGATATAGAATATGAGAGCATAGGCCGTACCGAGCAGTTGCATCGGGATAATCTTAGGAACAGAGGGCCACATGGCCGACGGAACCAAGCCAAACGACACGCCGAGCATCACCATCACAGCAACAGCCAGTGCCACAGAAGTAACGGGCAGGGCAAAGATGACATGTACCAGTGTAAGTAAGATTGACCCCAGCAGCATCAGGGTAGCACCTTTGCCGACCTTATCATAAATATAACCAAACAACGGGGTCAAGAAGATGGTACCGTAAGGCAACATAGAGGGGATATAACCTGCCAGGTTTTCCTCAACGCCATACTTGACCACCATCAGTTTGGTGGCAAATTTCAGGAACGGGAATACACCTGCATAGAACATGAGGCACAAGAGGGTGATGTACCAGAAACCACGGTTACCGAACAGCAGTTTCAAATCGCTGAACTTAAATCCTTCTTCTGGTTCAGCAGTTGTCATGGCGACAGATTTATCCTCTTTTCTGTCCATAACACAGTATACAAGGTATATCAGTACACCTGCACACAGCAAAGCAGCCCCAAGGCCAATCGGTGCACTTACCGCACCCATCGCTTTGGCAAAAGGCAGGGAGAAACTGAATGAGCAAGCCGTGCCAAGCCTGGCCAATGCGACCTGGACACCCATGGCAAATGCCAATTCGTGACCAGTAAACCATTTTACGATAACCTTGGAGACGGTGATACCACATATCTCGCATCCTACGCCATAGACAGCAAAACCCAGACAAGCCCATATCACCTGCATCTGGTAACCAAAGAGAGTTCCCTCAAACTCATTGTCGAGTGCCCACCACTTGATAAGAGCCCCGACAAACATCAAAATGGTTGAGAGGATACCCGTAAACCGGATACCGAACTTATCCAAAATGATGCCTCCGAAGAACAGGAGCAACAAGAACACGTTAAAGAAACCGTAAGACCCTGAGAAGAATCCATAGTCGTCGGACGACCATCCCAGGCCTCCTGCCTCTTTGGAGGCGGTAACCAAAGGTTCCAACGGTGACATGACATCGGTAAAGAAATAGCCGAACATCATTGTCACAGCAACAATCATCAAGGCAATCCAACGAGCTGCAGCCGAATCGCTCAATTTTCTTCTAATAGCCTCTGTCATCTGTCTGCCGGGTGATTTATTTGGTAAAGTCTATTGACTGCATACTCTCCGAACCAGCCACAGAGGTCCCGTCCAGTGATTTTTCAGGATCCACAATTGCCTGAATAGACTTCAGTGTCTCCAACTTACGCATATATGTCGGTTTCGTCTCCAGCATAGAGATGATATCATCGTTGTCCAGTGTTTCTGGAGTGAAGGTGTAGGTATAATAGTCTTTCCTGATAGGCTGGGTGCTGTCTGAACCATAGAATTTATTATAGCGTTCATTCTCATGTTCCCTCTTGGCAATCATGTCGGGCGAGATAATATCCTTATCGACAACATCCTTAACATCGAAGCCTGTAGCCAGGATTGTCACTTTGACCTTAGCCCCCAGAGAAGCATCAGAAGCCAGTCCCCACTTCACTTCAATATCATCACCGAACTTAGACATAAATCTGTTCACCTCATTCATCTCATCCATTTTCAGGGACTCGTTGCCGTCTTCTGCCGAGAAAGTGATATTGAACAGGAATTTCTTGGATTTGAAGATATCGTTGTTGTTAAGCAGCGGAGAATGAAGGGCATTTTCCAGAGCCTGGGTAATACGGTTCTCACCCTCACCATGAGCAGTACTCATGATGGCCACGCCACCATCTTTCATCACAGTACGGACATCGTTGAAGTCCAGGTTGATGATGCCGTGGAAAGTGATGATATCGGAAATACTCTTAGCCGCAACGCTCAAAGTATCATCGGCTTTAGCAAAAGCCTCATTGAGATTCAAATCAGAATAAATCTCCAGCAGGCGTTCGTTGTTGATAACCAGCAGAGCATCCACATTCTTCTTCATTTTCTCAACGCCGTCCAAAGCCTGGTTAATCTTAGGACGTCCTTCCCATTTAAATGGGATGGTCACGATGCCCACCGTCAGTATATCCAGGGCCTTAGCCTCACGGGCTATAATCGGTGCGGCACCTGTACCAGTTCCGCCACCCATACCCGCAGTGATAAATGCCATGCGTGTACCGTCGTCAAGCATCTTGCGGATATCCTCGATGCTCTCCTCGGCTGCTGCTTCAGCCTTTGCCGGGCGGTTACCGGCTCCCAGTCCCTCATGGCCCAACTGAAGGCGATAGGGAACAGGAGAGTCATTCAACGCCTGGGCATCCAAATTACATACAGCAAAAGAGACATCGTGTATGCCCTGATTATACATATGGTTGACCGCATTGCCACCGCCGCCGCCAACTCCGATAACCTTGATGATACACTTCTTCTGTTTTGCGACTTTGAAGTTCAGTACTTCGTCTCTTATTATCAATGGTTCTTGTCTCATAATCCGGATTTTTATACTATTCAGCAAGAAGTTTTCTAACTATATCAGAAATCATTTTACCATCTGCTCTGCCAGCCATCTGCTTTGAGGCAGTTCCCATTACCTTGCCCATATCCTTCATTGAGGTTGCCCCCAACTGAGCAATAATGGCCTTCACCTGTGCAGCAATCTCCTCCTCGGTGAGTGCTTTGGGAAGATAACTCTCTATCACCTCGGCCTGGGCAAGTTCCTCTGCCGCCAATTCTTCACGGCCTTTCTCCTTAAACAACGCCGCTGACTCGTGGCTCTGCTTTGCCAACTTGGCCAATATCTTCAATGCTTCAGCATCAGGAAGTTCGTCATTATTGCCAGGCGCTGTCTTGGCTTCAATAAAATATTTCTTAATATTGCGAAGCGCATCCAGGCGTACCTTTTCCTTCGCCTTCATGGCGCTCATTATATCCTTGCTAACTTGATCAAACAGACTCATGTTTATTACTTTTTAGAATTACTCATCACCTACTATCGTCGTACCTATATCCTTGAGTTTCTTGGACAGTGTTTTAAAGAATCCCGGGCCTTTCGGCTGCTTTACTGTTTCATCTGTTGGCTTCAGTTCATCCTGCTGATGTTCTGGAACCGTCTGCTGACTGTCAAATATACCATTATTCTCATCCTCGGTATATTCTGATCCGCAACAATTCTGAGTACCTTCATCCAAAATACAGATTGCAGCGATAAAACGGCCATCGGTTTCCTTCGGACCTGAAGTCTTAGTGAACAGTACATTAGGAATATTCCTCACCACACGCACCTGGGATATACCCGTTGCCTTCTTAAAGGCAGGAATCAGATTTTTCATGGCACTGGCTCCGCCCGTAAAGATGGCACCGCCTATCAAAGTTCCCTTGTCAAAGCCAGATTCCTTAATCTGTTGAGCCACATTTATCAGGATTTCCTTCATGCGTGCCTCGACGATCTCGCTGAATTTTTGTTTTGTAATCCCGGAGCCATCAGGGAAGTTGTATATCAATTCCTTGCCTTCCTCTATCGTAGCTATTTCATTTGTGGCACTACCATATTTCAGTTTCAGGGACTCAGCCTCCTGTTCATCAAGCTGGCAGCTTTCAATATCTTTCGTAACGTTGGCGCTACCAAGAGGGATGACTGCAATATAACGGAGTTTATTCTCCTTGTAAACGACAACACTTGTTGTGTCAGCGCCAAAGTCAACAAGCACACAACCTGAACGTTTCTCAGAATCGGTCATCAGCATCTTAGCCTCCGAAACCGGCGTTAGTATGCAGCCGGCCACGTGCAGGCTTGCCTCTTTGAAGCAGTTCTCTATGTTGGATTTCAATGCATGGCGAGCAATGATATTCATGTACTTCACCTCTATACTATCAGCAATGACACCTATAGGGTCAGAACTGGTCTCCTTGCCCACGACATAAGACTGAGGTACGATATCAAGTATAGAGTGGTTGCCGACATCGGATTTAAGGTTTTCGGCCTCCAGTTCATCAACTATCTCCTTGGAAATTCTTGACTCGCCTCCCAAGGGTCTGCCGACATTATTGAAAATAGAGTGAATGCCCTGGCCACTATACCCTACATACACTTGGGTAATCTTACGTTTCAAACGTTCCTCAATTTGTTTCTTGATGGAATTGATACATTGGGCTGATTTCGTCAGATTGAAAATCATTCCTCTCCGTATAAACATCGAAGAAGGCTCCTGAACCACAGCCTGCACGCTGATGGTTCCATCTGGCATCTTTTTGCCAGCAATACCCGTCACGTTGGACGAGCCCAGCTCTATTGCGACAATTATTTGGTCTTCTGTTGCCATATATATAATTTGTTATTCTGTTTTTGTACAAATAATCTGATTGCTATACTCCACATTGATACGACTGTACTTGTTCCAGCCAACACGGCGCAAAACCTTATCGTAGAACAGTTTCAGTTTGTTGAGTTTCTCTACGAGCTCTGTCGGCTTACCCAAGTACAATATATGATTACCCACCCGAGGGATTAATTCCACTGTTCCGTCTTTCAACACATTGATTTGTTCAACCTGATTATTCCAGAAGCCATTCCCCTGAAGGGTCTTACCGATGTGGACCAGACATTTCTTGGCATATTTTTCGCTGATGCAGCCTGTGGCCACGACAACATCTGCGGGATAATCCACATGGCGCATCTTGTCGCCATTGCCGTCAATAAAATAATTATCCCCCGTCTCACTTATTACCCGCACAATAGGCAGGCGTTGCTCGACATTAACATGAACCACGTTGCTGGCTGTCTTATAACACTGCACAGCCAAAATGAACTGGTGTTTGCGGAGTTCGTCCTCTATTTCCTTCAGACTCACTTTGGCGATAGGCCGGCCTACCGGATTGAGATGACGTTTGTCTAAGATGTTCAGCAAATCTTCTTTTGAGACAAAATTAGCCCTGGCGCTATCCTTGATACATATCACCAATTCCTCGCACGGGGAATTATTAATCCATGTTCCCTCCTTGATAAAAGAGAATATGATGTAGCCCAGCAGGACAAACATCACCATCACTTTCAGGAAAATCCTGAAGCCAGAAACTTTTATCTTCTCATCCTTCTCCGGCATACTATGCTCTGTCTTTTAGTATTTCACTGATCTGGTCCATCTTGTCATCCAGATTGCCTGCACCCAACAGGACAAGCACATCGAAATCACGGCTGCGCACGAAATCCAGCACATCCTTACTCTCGATAAGGCTCTTTTCCACCTCGGGACGCAAGCCGTCGTATATCAACCTGCTCGTCACGCCAGGTATAGGCTCCTCACGTGCCGGATATATCTCCGTCAGCACCACCTCGTCAAAGAAAGAAAGGCTTTGGGCGAAATCTTTATACAAATCACGTGTACGGGTATAAAGATGCGGCTGGAAGATAACAGTAATCTTCCTGCCATTATAAACACCTCTCAATGACTCAGCACACCGTTTCACCTCTTCCGGGTGATGAGCGTAATCGCTGAGGAGAACCAGTTTGTCGGTCTTTATCTTAATATCAAATCTGCGGTCAACGCCTTTGAAGGTCTCCATTCCCTTGCGAATCAAGTCGTTGGGCACGCCACACAATTGGGCCACAGCCATTGCTGCAAGGCCATTTTCTATATTTACCTCTACAGGCACCCCAAGGCGGACACCATGGATATCGCCGAAAGCCGATATAAAATCAAAGGTAATCTCACCGCCTCCCATGCGAATGTTCTCCGCATGGAAATCACCTGTATTCATGCTATAGGAGAGCTGGCGGACACCAGACTGCAGGTCGGGGCGAAAAGCCAGACCAGTATGCACAATCAGCACACCACCCGGCTTGATAAGATGAGAGTATTCGCGGAAACTCTCCAGATAGGCATCATAAGTGCCATATATATCCAAGTGATCGGGATCGGTTGCCGTAATGATACTGATATAAGGATTCAGCCAATGGAAAGAGCGGTCGAACTCATCAGCTTCGACAACGACATAGTCGCTATCCTCACTATAGAGGAAATTAGTCAGATAATTCTTTGATATACCGCCCATGAAGGCATTCACCTTCTCGGGAGTCTGCATCAGCAAATGGGCCAGCATGGTTGTTGTCGTCGTCTTTCCGTGGGTTCCTGCAACACACAGTCCCTTAAGGCTACGGGTCAGCATGCCCAGGACCTGGGCACGTTTTTGCACCTCGAACTGGTTATCCTGGAAAAAAACCAGTTCCTTATGATCCTTGGGGATAGCCGGAGTATATACAACAAGAGTATGTTCCCTGTCACGGAACTGTGCAGGAATCAAATCAGGATTATCCTCGAAATGAATCTCTGCCCCTTCCTCCGACATTTTGCGGATCAACGGTGTTGGCACACGGTCGTAACCTGCCACAGGCACTCCCATCTGGAGGAAATAGCGTACCAAAGCACTCATGCCAATTCCACCTGCACCGATGAAATACACCGATTTAATATCTTCCGTTCTCATTTCAAATTACTTTTCTTTTTCTCACTATACCTCTGAGCCAGTTCGACGACTTTCTCTGCAATCACCTTGGCTGCATCTGGTCGCGCCAGTTTGGCCGCATTCTTACCCAACATCACCAAGCGTTCAGGGTCGTTGACAATAGCGACAGCCTTGGGTATCAAGGACATCGGCGCCTCAGCATCCTTTACATACACAGCAGCCTCCTTCTCCACCAGCGCCATGGCATTTTTTGTCTGATGGTCTTCTGCCACATTTGGAGAAGGCACGAGAATACACGGTTTTTGCAACAGGCACAACTCACTTATACTTCCAGCTCCTGCACGTGATATTACCAAATCGGCAGCCTTATACGCCTTACCCATATCGGAGATAAAATCACAGACATAGAGGTTATCCGGTTTTCCAACCTTTTTGAGTTCCTCGTTGATCTGGTCCTTATAATACTTGCCTGTCTGCCATATAAACTGAACGCCACTCTGTCTGATTAGGGAGAGTTGGGCCAGAACGCTTCTGTTAATTGTACGCGC
>ONKB01000107.1 GCA_900318305.1 uncultured Prevotellaceae bacterium
ATAATTAATAATAATTAATTGTAAATCCAATTAATTTCTATGTCCAGTTTATTGCTAAATTGATGAAAAAGATCATTAGAATAACAACCTCACCCGTTTCACTTGATGTTCTTTGTGAAGGGATTTTGAAAGAATTATCATCTGAATATGAGGTGGTTGCGATCTCTTCCCCTGGAAGATGTCTTGATGAAGTTGCTCGAAGAGAAGGTATAAGAACAATTTCAATACCAATGGAACGACATATCGCACTAATGAAAGATTTGAAGTCATTATGGATGTTGTATCGATTATTCCGAAATGAAAAACCACAAATGGTACACTCTATGACACCTAAAGCTGGTTTATTGTCAATGATTTCTGCTTTTTTGACTAGGGTCCCAGTTAGAGTACATACTTTTACTGGGCTAGTTTGGCCAACGGAATCTGGTCTCAAACGGCTTGTTTTGATGGCTACAGATTGGATCACATGCTTATGCGCAACGCACGTTATCCCAGAAGGTGAAGGCGTAAAAAATGACCTTTTGACTCACGGCATTACAAAGAAGCCAATCAAAGTGCTAGGACATGGTAACGTCAAAGGTGTTGATTTGGATTATTTCAACCCAAAAGATTATGACTTACAAACGAGTAGTGGCGTTTTTACTTTTGTTTATGTAGGGCGCTTAGTGGCAGATAAAGGTATAAATGAGCTAGTTTCTGCTTTTGATCGTCTCCATAAAATCAATTCTAATACTAGGCTATTGCTAGTTGGTTGGTATGAAAATGATTTGGATCCACTTTTACCAATCACAATGAAACGAATCGAAGAAGGAAATGGCATACAAATGTTTGGCAGGCAAGATGATGTTCGTCCTTTTTATGCTCAAGCCAATGCATTAGTCTTTCCAAGTTATCGTGAGGGCTTTCCTAATGTTGTGATTGAGGCAGGAGCAATGGGACTGCCTAGCATTGTGACAGATATTAACGGCTCAAGAGAAATAATCATTGATGGTAAAAATGGTGTTATTATCCCGTCAAGAGATGAAGATGAATTATTCAATGCCATGATTTATTTCATAGATCATCCAGATGCGGTTGCAACAATGGCGGCTAATGCGCGTCCGTTGATAGCATCTCGTTTCGAGCAGAGATATGTTCGCCAATGTTTATATGATTTTTATCATGAAGTATTGAATGAACGATGATGAGACTATATAAAGATCACATAAAGCGCATCTTAGGTTTCTCAATATCGCTGTTGGCGTTAATCTGCCTTTCGCCACTTCTGTTGGTTGTGACGGTTTGGCTTCATTTTGCTAACAAGGGTGCCGGGGCATTCTTCCTTCAGGAACGTCCAGGAAAGGACGCTAAGATATTCAAAATTATCAAATTCAAGACGATGACCGACGAGCGGGATGCAGACGGTAATTTATTGCCAGACGCACAACGCTTGACGCGAGTGGGACGCATCGTACGCTCAACAAGCATAGACGAATTACCTCAATTGATAAATGTGTTAAAAGGAGATATGGCGATTATTGGTCCTCGTCCTCTCTTGAAGGAATATCTTGAACGGTATTCTCCTGAGCAAGCGCGCCGTCATGAGGTCCGGCCAGGAATTACTGGATGGGCCCAGTGTCATGGCCGTAATAGCCTGTCCTGGAGTGAGAAGTTTAAACTTGATGTATGGTATGTGGATCACTGTTCGTTTATCACTGATGTGAAGGTGATTCTCTATACAATTAATAAGGTGATCTCTCGGGATGGCATATCCCAAGATGGTCAAGCAACAATGGAAGTTTTTAAAGGCAATAACTAATGTATCTTTACGGAGCAAGCGGACACGCAAAAGTCATAATTGACATATTGAAAGCGTCGGGTATAGTTATTGACGCATTGTTTGATGACGATAGGAGTATTCATGAATTGTTATCCATACCAGTGATGCATAACTGGGCTGGAGAATCTCCTCTTATCATTAGCATTGGCAATAACTATTCACGAAAGCAAATTTCAGAGAAACTTAATTGTGAGTATGGCACTGTTATCCACCCATCAGCAATTATTTCTCCTAATGCTTCGATTGGTG
>ONKB01000104.1 GCA_900318305.1 uncultured Prevotellaceae bacterium
ATAGTCACCGAAGTCCTCGGGCTTGTCCGCACCGATGTTGCAGGTCGCCCACAGCGTCCCGCTGGGCAGGCCAAGGTCCACGTACTCGTGGCCGTTCTTCATGCAGTGTGTGTCGAATGTGAGGGAATAAACAGGGTTTTCTATCTTCTGGGCATGACATTCTAAGCATCCTACAAAGTGATGAAAATCACATTGTTCTAAACATACAAAACATAAAATCACACATTTTAACGCGATAGCCGTTTTTAAGATATTTTTCATTCAGGAAAATTATTGGTTATATATACTTTAAGATACGCTTATGTTATGTGAAGATACATAAATAGTATCATTATTATCATAAAAATCAAATGAACAAGTAATATTAATATTTTTACTTGTTGAAAGGTTTGAAATAACCATTTTATTTCCATATCTGTCTTCAGCCTCCCTACAAACATTAAACTCACCAGAACCCACCAAATATATTGTCTATGTCGTTATCCTCCGCATACTGGTGTATCCTCAGTAAATCCTGAAGATAGAACACACATGGCGTATGCGTACGTAGGGTATCCCGTTTGACGGCTGTTCTCAGGTTGCCCACAATGCCTCTCAAGGAGCCTTCCACGACATAGTCGGTACTCATGACACCCGGCCAAGCGTTGCCGTTCTCCCGACAGCACGCTATACAGTCACTGATGACCCCGCTGTCAACAAGTACCCTGTCGCCATCATGCTCAAGTATCATGGGATTACCATAGCCCTGTAGAGAGATATACTTTACGGCATTACAGCTTGACTCCTGCCTGGTACTGCCTCCCTCGACGAGATGCTCCACCTTGGTCAGACCATGACGCCGGCAGGACTCTGCCACGTGTTCCCTCCATCCTTTGGGATAGACAAGAAGGATACTGTCCACCCACGGATGGTTTTGGAAGACTTCTGTGGTATAGACAAATATGTCCTTGCCCTCTATCTGGAGGAACTGCTTGGGTGTCTCGGAGCCGAACCTCACACCCGAGCCGCCGATGAGTATGACAGCGATGACCATAGACGGTACGTTCAATGTTATCTTTTTTTCTCCTGCCAAACAGGGCGGATGCTTAATCGGGCATTCCTGATATGAACGCCACGGGTTCTTGCAAAGACTGATTCGGCTGCGAAAGATAATCCATATGCACTATTCTTTATCTTGTCAACGAGAGTACGTGACCAATAATCACCATACAAATACTCCAGCCTCTTGTTCCGATTGTCTGTAGCCGGGAAAAACACAGATCGGTCCGTATATCCCTCAATCTTGCTGGTAACAAGACATCCGAAAACCCCGTTCAAGGTCAGCAACTGATAGTGGACATATTTCAGGTTGAACAGTTCTTCCAACTGAGCCTGTGACGGTATGCGCCATTTCCCACCCCAGATGATATTGGCCGCATCATCCTCAAGTTCCAGTTCTGTCTTGTTGTCTATTATCCCATTAACAGTGTCATTGCAGTATTTGATATATCTCCATTCTCCTTCCTCATTCTTCGCACAATGCTTATCCAGACGGTTGTCATCATGAAGATATGAAAATCTGTGTATATCATCTAATGCTTCGTAATACAGTTTCTTAAGCCTTTTCTCTGTTTTAACAAAATAATCATCTTTCATGACTGTGTCGGTAACATACGGTTCCGTATTACCCCACATGAACTGGTCGCCTTTTTCAAGATTACTCTTCACTCCGATGTTGCAGGTTGCCCACAGCGTCCCACTGGGCAAGCCAAGGTCCACATACTCGTGACCGTTCTTGACACCTACTGTATCATAGCATACAGCTCCTGCTCTGCTGTCCGCTGAATGAAACCGGCTATGAGAACTGCACGATGAACCAAGCATAACTGACAACGCAAAAAACAGACCTGCCATAATACCATAATAACCTTTTGCGAGAGATGTCGGCAGAGTATTTAATACAGAATTTTTCATGATATACAACTATTTTAATGTTTTACTTGTCGCCATACAGGACGTATCACATTTGCATTTAATCTTTCACCATTTAATATTCCTGCCCTGCCATTACTGCTAAAGAAGAGAGCAAAGGCATGCGTGCTACCGGCCTTGTAATAAGCAAGAGTACGTGTCCAATACTTATTGGAGGTATACATGCCCTTGTGTAATGTCAGAATGCCATCAACCGAACCTGCCGCGGGGAGGAATATGGATTTCCCCACATATCCGCTTCTCTTGCTGGTGAAGAGACAGCCGAAGACACCATTGCGGGTTGTCAGTAACTGATCGGTATTATCATAATCCAGGAGTTCTTTTATCTGTTCCTCTGACGGAACACGCCAGTTGCTTCCCCAGTTGGTGTAGGCGGCATCATCCTCTAGTTCCAGCTCCGTCTTGAGATCAACTTTGCCATAGCGGGCATTTGTACAGTATTTGGTCAGTGAGTCCTTAACACCTGCAGCGTGTTTGTAGATGCTACTTGTCTTTGACCTGCCGTCAATGACACAGGGTTTCGTCTCACCCCACAGGAAATAATTACCATCGTTCTCAGGCTTGTCCGCCCCGATGTTGCAGGTCGCCCACAGCGTCCCGCTGGGCAGACCAAGGTCCACATACTCATGGCCGTTCTTGATGCCGCAGGTATCATAACGGTTGGTTTCAAATATTCTCTCCATTCGCTCCGCCTCATAATCTGAGCGTTTTTTTCTCAGCACAGACCTAACGCTTCCATATGATGTGCGAATATGATACGAAGAACTTATCAGCCCTGAGCCAAACTTTCCGGGAAGAGCAAATGGCCAGTAATTGAAATTTAATACAGTCGTTGCACCATAAGTGTCGCGCCCAACCGATCTGGACCAATAGAGGCCCCTTTTATTTCTCCGCAGGTCCTTTTCTGTACAATAACCATCAAAACTACCGGCAGCAGGAAAGAAGACGGAGCGGTCTTTGAAACCGGAAATATTACTTGTCAGAAGATATCCCGCAGTTCCATTCAGTATGGTATCCTTGTGCGTCGTATATAGACGCAATTCCAAATAATCTTCCATCGAAGGTGTACACCAGTCTGCCCCCCAGACAGCATAAGCCGCATCATCTTCAAGGTCAAGTTCCATATGATTGTCAACTATTCCCTTTGGCATATCCGCATAATATTTAGAATATACCCATTTGTCCTTATCCTTAGTGCAGTGCTTGTCTGTCATCATCTTGTTGGCAGACATGACTTCCCTTCTTTCTGCCTCGGGATACTTTTCCGCCAACTGTCGTACCCTTTTGTCAGCATAGAGCATCTTTCCTTCAACCATAATGCTGTCGGGTACATACGGTTCTGTATTTCCCCACTGGAAATAATCTCCAGAATCCTCGGGCTTGTCCGCACCGATGTTGCAGGTCGCCCACAGCGTCCCGCTGGGCAAACCCAAGTCCACGTAATCGTGGCCGTTCTTTGAATGACTCCGGGCATGACTCATGCCTAAAGCCAAAGTAAGAAATGATAGCAACAGAAATCTTTTCATAACTGGTTATTCTTATTTTGGGGGACTGGACGGTTTTTCGTTTTTAGTGGAATCTTTGGAAGAAGGCTTAAAGCCCACTTTCGTTACATATTGTTGTGGCATATATTTAAAGCCGAACTCCTCTCTGACAGCACTTCTTGTATATGGATTGATGACTCCGGTGAGATAGACATGCTTCCCCTCCCCGTCAAGCTGCACCATGACATGATGGGCGCCCATAGTGACCTGAAACCATTTGTTCTCAGTGTTGGTATAGCGGTATTTGGGCTTCCACTGCCTCACGCTGTCACCAAACATATAGAGGGCCTCCTGTTTGTCTGCCACCCTTCCCGGGTCGGCATTCAGGTATGTAAAGCGGAAGTCACCGCCGGCATGTCTCTCATTGTCTGTGAACACATACCACCCGTACCCCTTGCTGCCATGGTCACGGCGGTAAACATACTTGATCTCGTCAAGCATCTCCTGGGAGCAGCACTTCTTGTATTTCTTCGTGAACCCTGCGTTCGGCAGACGGTACAGGTCGGTATAGAACTGCTGCAGGAATCTCAGGCGGTCGCCCGTTCTCTTCTCATACCGCAGCTGCAGCCGGGAGGCGTATTGGCTGATTTTCTGCTCATATTTCTCTTTCCCCGCGGCCGAGGCATGAGCCTTTCTGTAATTGAGCCTGTCAAGGTAATCTCTCTCATTGCATGCCTCAAGGGTCCTCGGTATACCTTTACCCCAAGCATCAACATCATAGATATTTCTTGATTTGTTGTATGGCGGTGGAGTTTGGGGCGGCATATTGGGCATGGTGGCGTTGTCAAACCGACATCCACACATCAAAATAAGGGAAAATAAGCCAAAGGCAATTCTGTCCATATAAAGTCTTACTCCTCTGCAATTAATTTGCTGTTATAGTCGGTTCAATAGATATAGTGTTGTGATATGGGTCATAAGTGGCTCTACATGATAGCTCGATGTCTTTTGTGTCATTCCAATATGGAACAAAGACAGGATTTCCTAATTCATCAAAACCGCTCCCGTCAATAGAAAAACCTATACCATGTAATGTTGCTGATGCGGTTGAAACACTATTATAAAAATCGTAATAATTATCTTTTATTTGTTGACTTACATTACTGTAAACTCCCGCAGTGGATCCTGTGAATGTATTTCCTTGAAAGGAAAGATTCGTATAATCACCGTAGTTTCCCATACTGTTACCTCCACTGAAACTATACGAGAAATTCGTGTCAACGCTAATTATTTGTCCGTCTTTTACTTCAACAGTACATTGGACCGAACCACTTATATCCCATGAAATATCACCTTGTGAGAACAAATCGCCATGCAGATTTTGATTTATAATAAATCTTTGCACTTGACTCCCTGTTCCTGTACCGGTACCTGTTCCTATACTGCTTGGAAGAGGATATTCCAATCCTTCTGCAACTAAGTAAACCTCATTATCAATTTCTACGAAACCACTTTCCCAATGTCCAATACTTTTTAAGAATTCGTAGCTTTCATAAGGATAGGGATTATTGTATGTTCCCAAATTTCCATGTTCTGACATAATGTGTTCTTTCAAATTTTTAATAACTCTATTTTTATTTAACATTTATTCTGTTTCCTTCAGTCTATCGAAGTATTCGCTATAAGCTGTGTCTGAGGCAAAGCATCTATTAGCCTGATTATTTCGTGATGGCGCACAGGTCTCTGGCAGGATTGATGATACTGGTAATCTTGGGAACATCGCCTATCTTTTTTATCTGCAAGTACACCTTATTGTCGCCCATGGTCACCATGTACCACTTATTCTCGGCGTTATAAAAAAAATAGTTTTTCAGCCGATCCCTGTTTCTGCTCTTGGTAACAAAATTTTCCAGAGTTCTGCTTTCAAATGGATGTTTCCTGATACTGTCGCCGAACATGATTTGAGCAATACCCTTGTCATCTACCTTTTCAGGATCGCCAAACAGGTAAGTAAAAACATAGTCGTTCTCTACATGCTTCTGTCCGTCGGTCATAAAATAGGTAGCACACTTTGAATCAACACTTCTCCATTTGAATGCTTCTGGAAGATATGGTGTGGGAGATGCCTTACGAAATTCCTTCTTCAAAGTTCTCAGCACTCCAAGTAATTCATCTGTGCAGTGAGAGCTGAAGACACGGCCTTTTTCATGAAAATCCTTATAAATGCCTTGAAGCAGTCTCAGGTTTGTGGCTATATTCTCCCGATAATCATTCTTCATGTCATATTCCACGCTGAGGAGATAATGTCTGTTGTCTTTGTAGGTATCTGAGTCCGTCTCCAGTTGTCTCTGCAATTCCAGTATCGCCAGCGCATCCGACAGAACCGCTGTACTATCGATTTTTTTTCTACGCTTTGAACGTTTTTTACCGTTGAGCATCTCCTCATAGTTTCCTGTAGCCTTAATTCTTTCCAATGACAGTCTGCCTGACTTTCCTTTTCTCACTTTCCCCAAGTAGCTTGGGGAATTCACCGCTCTGTCCTCATATTTCTCAATGGATTTCGTCCTTTTGAGGTCAAACCTGCCACTACGCGGACTGCCAGTCCTCATCCTGGTCAGATCTGACGTC
>ONKB01000102.1 GCA_900318305.1 uncultured Prevotellaceae bacterium
CAAGATTTGCCTTTGTCCCAAAATGGACAAAAATTCAGGCGGGGGAAAAAGAGCCAAAAGGGGAAAGGGGTTGATGGGGCCAATGAGCCCACTGGGGCGAATGGGCCCCATAGGAGATGGACCGAAACAACTGATAAAAATAAACAAAAGAGAATTTCCTGCGGAGGAAACTCTCTTTTGTTCTGTGTAATATGAAAAGTAACTGATTACTTTTTCTGAGCTTTTCCGTAACGGCTCATGAATCTGTCAACACGACCGGCTGTGTCAACCAGCTTGGACTTACCAGTATAGAACGGGTGAGAAGTGTTGGAGATTTCAATCTTAACCAATGGATAGGTCTCGCCTTCAAATTCAATGGTCTCGTTTGTCTTGCAAGTAGACTGAGACAGGAACATGTCGCCGTTACTCATGTCCTTGAACACAACTGGACGATACTCTGATGGATGTATTCCTTCTTTCATATTATGTAATTTTATTATTTCTAAAATGTTGGTAGTGTGTAATGGTCGCTATTAAAGCGGTGCAAAATTACAGTTTTTTTCTGTAATACAAAGTGATTTGTAAATAATTTTTCTCAGCACGGGATAAAAACTTATTTTATTGCTAATTTTGCAGGGTAATGAAGCGTTTAATTGTTTTCATCTGGATGCTGGTTTCTTTGGTCTGTCTGCGGGCAGATGTCATGAGAAATTATTTCAGGGATTGTCCTGATGATTTTTTTCCGATGCTGACTCACAACAACAAACTGGATATGCTGGATTTTATGGACAGCAAGATGGCGGCTGTTGTTAAAAATATCTACGGCGAACAGTCGCAACTGCTGGAACTGAATGACGACTACCTGAGAATCAGGACTTCGGCGGCATCCATGACGGAAATGAAATTACTGACGATAGGGAGAGATACGCTGATATGTGTGGTTAAGACCCTGTATGCCCCTGAGCCGGAAAGTGAAATCAGTTTCATCGCTACGGCGACAATGAAACCGGCGGGTCCGACGAAACGTTTTGTGGACATTCCCAAGGAGAGCGATTTCTTTATCGTACCCGAAGGCCGCTCAAAGACCGACCTGAGCCAAGCGGTGTCGCAAATGGATGTCACCCTTGTGAGTGCCGGTCTGGATGCCACGGCACCGCTGATACGATTCAGACTGTCATATGGAGGAGGCTTTCTGGAAAACAAGGAGGAGGTTGAGCCTTTTGTGAAAAAGGAAATCGTGGCCAGATGGAATGGGAAGAAGTTTGTGCGTGTCAAGTAATTTTGACGGCTCTTACATGATATAGGGGTTCCTATATGGAATAAAATGTGTATTTTTGTATAAGATTTTCAGACGATGGCTTGTATTGTTCACATAGAGACGGCAACCGATGTGTGTTCTGTTGCCCTGAGTGAGAACGGGGCGGTATTGGCTTCAGAGGAGAACTATGAGGGTCCGAACCATAATGTGGTCCTGGCGCCTTATGTGGATGAGATGGTGTCGTTTGCCGACAGCCATGCCATTCCCATAGACGCAGTTGCCGTGAGTTGTGGTCCGGGTTCCTATACGGGTCTGCGCATCGGTGTATCGACTGCCAAGGGGTTGAGTTACGGCCGTGACCTGAAACTCATCAGCGTACCGACACTGGAACTGCTATGTGTGCCTCTGCTGCTGCAAAGAGAAGACCTGCCGGAGGATGCCTTGCTGTGTCCCATGCTGGACGCACGGCGCATGGAGGTTTATTCGGCCATCTATACCCGCGCACTGGAAACGGTGAAGAGGGTTTCTGCCGACATTATTGACGGAGCATCATACGGGGAGTATCTGGAAAACCATCCGGTGGTGTTTTTCGGTAACGGGGCAGAGAAATGCAAGGGGGTGATAAGTCATCCTAATGCGGTATTCATAGATGATGTGAAACCGCTGGCAAAATATATGATGCCCCTGGCCGAGCGGGCCTTCCTGCAAGGACGATGGGAGGATGTGGCCTACTTCGAACCGTTCTACCTGAAAGAATTTGTTACGACACAAGCGAAAAAACTTTTCTAACACAATGGAATATAACACTCAGAGAGAGAAACTCATACTTCCTGTCTATGGACGCAATGTCCAGTCAATGGTTGACTATGTGAAGACTTTGCCCGACCGCAGGGAAAGGCTGCACTGTGCTGAGAAAATCATTGAAGTCATGGCCAGGATGTATCCCAAGAAAAACCAGCCTGCGGAGTTGATTCAGACGCTGTGGGACCACCTGGCTTTCATGTCAAACTATGAACTGGACATAGACTGGCCTTATCCCATAACCAAGGTGACTGAGGAGGGGAAGCCGGAGAAGATTCCATATCCCATGAATAACATTAAACTGCGCCATTATGGCCATCTTGTCGAAAAACTGATTGACGAGGTGAAGGATATGGAAGAAGGACCGCGACGTGATGCCGTGTTGGGTTTGCTGGCAAACCAGATGCGTAAGGATTTGTATTACTCCAACTCAAACAAAAACTCTTTGAACAACAAACGTATTGCCGATGACTTGTATCGCTTGTCGGACGGAAAAATCATTATTGACGAGTCCCGGATTAAATACAACCAGTCGATACCAACAGGTAATACTATAAAGAGCCGTCGCTCGAAGAAGTCGAGATAGGGATGAACGAAAACGATGTTTTCAAAATAGGCCAGGTAGTCAAGATCCACGGTGTCAAGGGCAAGGTTGAGATGGCATATACAGACGATGTGTTTGCCTATGCCGATTATGACTACCTGTTCTTTCGGCTGGACGGTCTGCTGGTGCCATTCTATGTGGAGTCTTATGTTCCTAAGGGTGGTAACAGGGCTTTGTTGAAACTGGAGGATGTTGACGACGCCGACGAGGCGAAAAACCTGCTGGATGCCGATGTGTACTTTCCCAAGGACATGATTCCCGAAAGGGAACGTACAGAGGACTCGTGGGATTTTCTGGCGGGATTCAAGGTGTATGACATCAATAGAGGATATGTTGGCGAGGTGACTGCCGTAAATACCCTTTCGGCGAATACGCTGCTCTTTGTGGAGACGGAAAAAGGGAATGAGGTGATGATTCCAGTACATCCGGAACTGGTGAAGGAATTTGATGAGAAGAAACGGGAGCTGGTGATGGATTTGCCCGAAGGGCTCCTGATGCTAAATGAATAAATAATGACAGAAAAGAAAAAAATAGCCATATTGGGTTCCACAGGCTCCATAGGTACTCAGACGCTGCGTGTCGTGGAAGAGCATAGCGATATGTTTGAGGTGAGGGTGCTGACTGCCCACAGCAATGTGGAATTGTTGATTGAACAAGCCCGGGCATTCAATCCTGATACCGTCGTTATTGCCAACGAGGAGAAGTATGAACAACTTCAAGAGGCACTGGCGGATACTGATGTGAAGGTTTATGCCGGTGCATCGGCTCTGTGCGATGTTGTGACATTGCCCTCGGTGGATATCGTGGTGTCTTCGCTGGTGGGTTTCGCTGGCTTGCTGCCTACCATAGAGGCGATAAAGGCCAGGAAGAAAATAGCATTGGCAAACAAGGAGACTTTGGTGGTGGCTGGAGAACTGGTGATGCAGCTGGCCATAGAGAACCATGTGCCCATACTGCCTGTGGACAGTGAGCATTCTGCTATCTTCCAGTGTCTGGTGGGCGAAGGGGACAACCCTGTTGACAAAATTTTATTGACGGCATCAGGCGGTCCTTTCCGGAAAATGGCGAAAGAGGAACTGAAACATATCGTGGCAGCTCAGGCACTGAGGCATCCTACATGGAATATGGGGGCGAAAATCACCATTGACTCTGCAACACTGATGAACAAGGGCTTTGAAATGATTGAGGCAAAATGGCTTTTCGGTGTGGAAGCTGAGAGGATAGAGGTGGTTGTTCACCCGCAGTCCATCATACACTCTGCTGTGCAGTTTGCCGATGGCGCCGTAAAAGCCCAGATGGGAGTGCCTGATATGCGCATGCCGATACAATATGCCTTGACATACCCCGACAGGAAACCTCTCACAGGAGAACGCCTGGATTTATTCAAACTGGGCATGCTGACATTTGAGAGACCCAATCTGGACAATTTTCCGTGTCTGGCCATGGCCTATGAGGCTGCCCGGCGTAAGGGAAATGCCGCTTGCGTGATGAACGCCGCCAACGAGGTGGCCAACCTGGCCTTCAGACAGGATAGGATATCATATCCGCAACTGTGTGATATTATTGCCAAAACAATGGAACATGTGGCTTATGTGCCGACACCTTCATTAGAAGTCTATCTGCAGACAGACAGGGAGGCACGCCAATATGCCGCATCACTGATTTAATATCTTTTTAAAACCTATTATCGAGATAAATGGAAACTTTTTTAATCAGAGCATTACAATTAATACTTTGTCTTTCTATCCTTGTCCTTCTGCATGAGGGCGGACATTTCTTCTTCGCAAAACTGTTCAAGATCAGGGTGGAGAAATTCTGCCTGTTCTTTGACCCCTGGAAAACACTGCTCAGGTTCAGGCCGAAGAAGAGTGATACGGAATATTGTCTGGGCTGGTTGCCGCTGGGCGGCTATGTCAAGATATCGGGCATGATAGACGAATCGATGGACAAAGAACAGATGAAACAGCCTCCTCAGCCGTGGGAGTTCCGTTCACATCCTGCTTGGCAGCGTCTCCTCGTGATGCTGGGCGGTGTGATGGTGAATTTCCTCCTGGCATTGTTTATTTACTCCATGATATTGTTCTACTGGGGTGAGACCTATGTGCCGATGCAGTCAATGTCGCTGGGTATGCAGTTTAATGCCGAGGCCAAGGCTCTGGGATTTCAGGATGGCGACATTCTGGTGAGTACCGACAAGAAGGTGTTTAAGAATTTTGACACGCGTGATGGTATCAGTAATACATACCGCGATTTGTCGGAAGCCAGATATGTCAATGTTATCCGGGCCGGTAAGCCGGTCAGGATTCAGATGCCTGAGAAGGGACTGAATATGTTGCAGATGTTCAAGAGTACACCGTCGTTTGTCTTGGCTTACTTTCCTGCCGTCATCGACAGCGTGCTGGAAAAATTGCCGGCAGATGCGGCCGGCGTCAGAAAAGGAGACAGGATTCTGGCCGTGAACAATCAGAAGATAACAACATGGAATGACTATAATGCATGCATCATGAAGCTCAGCGAGCGGCTGGTGGATGCACCTACCGATGACAGCCTGGCATTGCGCAAGATATCACTCGTTGTGGAACATGCTGGGAATCAGGGGGTGGATACACTGAGGCTGATGCTCAATGAGAATCTCCAGATGGGTGTCATCCAGAAAAACATGTACCAATACTACAAGCCTGCTACGCAGGAATACAATATCCTGGAGTCTGTGCCTGCCGGTATTGGTCATGGTGTTGATGTGCTGAAAGGCTATCTGGCAGACCTGAAATATATCTTTACCAAGGAAGGTGCCAACAGCGTGGGCAGTTTTGGTGCTATAGGCAGCATGTTCCCGACAATGTGGGACTGGCACAGATTCTGGGAACTGACGGCATTCATCAGCATAATCCTGGCTTTCATGAATATACTGCCGATACCGGCTTTGGATGGCGGCCATGTGTTGTTCCTGCTGTGTGAGATTGTTCTCCGTCGCAAACCGAGCGACAAGTTCCTGGAGCGTGCCGAGATGGTGGGCATCGGGCTGCTGATGTTGCTGATGCTGTTTGCGATTAAAAACGATATCGTCAACTTCCTGCTATAAAAGTTGTAGAATCAGTGCAACTTTTATAGCTGCTCCCCTAAGAGGGCCAGCTTTCTTACTAAGGAGGAGCTAATAATTCACAGATTTAATGATTCTCCCTCGCTTGTGGAGATGGACGGGAAGAGGCTTCTGAGGGCTGTGGTGAGAGAACTCTCAGTTAATTATCTGTTGTTAAGGCTTTGGATGAGTCCTTCTGCTTGAGGGTCACCCAGTTGTTTGGCTTTGGTGAGGTTCTTGATGGCCTCGGCTTTCTTGCCTTGTTCTCCGAGAGCCAAGCCGATGGCTTTGTAGGCATCGGCTCCGTCAGCGTTAACCTTCAAAGCCTGCTGCCCTGCATAAATGGCCTCATCGTAATTACCCATTCTCCATTGAGCCAAGGCGTTCTCTACAAGATAATCGTAATCGTTGGGACGTAACCTCAAGGCTTTCTCTATGTCAGAAAGTGCCCTTGCATAGAGCTTGGCCCGAGTGTCACATTGCGATTTCAAGTAGAAGAAGTTGTCGTTCAGATTGTTTGTGCCACTTAGGTTTTCCACTTCCTGATAGTCGCGTGCTGCCTCTTTGTAGCGACCATATCTGTCAAGATGGGTAGCACGTTGTATGAGGTAGATAGTTGCGGCTTTGGGATGGGAGGTGCCATAGCGGTTGATGGCACTGTCTAACATGGCTAGGATAATGGTGGAGTCCTGTTTGCTCATTTCGGCGGATACAGATGCTGCGGCGAAAGTCTGTGGGGATGCCAGATTTGATTTGTTGACTTCCTGATAGGAGTCAAAAGCTTCCTTGTATTGTTTCAAGGCGAACTGGCAATCTGCCTTCTGCAGTGTAAAGATGGGAAGTGGGTTAATCTGGTATGCCTCTTCAGCCTCACTTGCAGCTTTGCTGATATCCCAATCCTTGTATTTCTGGTAGTCCTTGAACATGTTTATGCGATAGATGAGCTTGCTCATCTCATAGTGCAGGTTCTCTTTGTCCTTGGCTATGGCCAGGCCTTTTTCGAAATCTTCTTCTGCCTTGACGTAATTTCTTGCGCCTATCCAGTATGAAATGCGTTGGGTATAACCGATGGACTCTTCGGGGTAGGCCTGGATGTAGTCTTCCAAGGCTGTGAGATAGGCAGTGGTATCTTTGGTGTTCTGGGCGAATAGGAAGATGAAGGTACGAGCTTGAGGCTCATCGGCCGGGAGCTGCTTGGCAATATGTATGCTGTTCAGGGCAATCTCGTTTGCTGACATGCCGGTGGGGTCTAACAGCTTCTCAAAATCAATATCCAAGGCATAGCTGTTGAGGTTGTCTCTGTTCTGGTTTGTCTGCATGATAGCGACAACGTCTCCGTTTTTGTTAAGAACAGGGCAACCAGAGTATTTATTATTGATTTTTTCCTCCAAGGTGTAGTATTTAAGGCTGTCTATGTCGGAGATGTCGCTGACAGAGGTTTCAATGGGCGGTAAACTCTTGATGTCGTTGGAGAGAACAATGACTGAGGTACCCTTTGCCACTTTCTCTTTTGCCAGTGGGAAGGGTGAGGCGCTGACATTGTCGGTCCTGAACTTTACAATATTGTATAGGCTGTTTGCCCCACAGATACGGGTCACTTTGTTTTTCCTGCCTTTAGAATCAGTGACTTCAGCACTGTATGCATTCTTAAGGATATCGTAGGTTGACAATGCGTAACCTTCCTGTGATATATAGAAAGCGCAGCCGGTACGTATGGTTTTGCCTTCTTTATCGTAAGAAGTAATTGTCAGGATGGATTTGCTGGTGGCGTTTTTGTCCTGTTTTGCTGTTGTGGAAACAGCTGATAAAAGGAGAAAGGGGATAAGTATAAGAATTGTTCTGTTCATAACCAAATTATAAGTTAAGTAAGTCCCGTGCATTGCTGACGGCTGATTCTGTGATATTTGAGCCGCTAAGCATGTGGGCTATTTCTTGGATTCGTTCTTCTTGTTGAAGCTGCTTGATATGTGTCAGGGTTGCTTTCTTGGAATCTTCCTTGTAAACGAGGTAGTGGAAGTCGCCTTTTGCGGCAATTTGAGGTAAGTGGGTGATACTGATGACCTGATGGCCATTGTCACTGATGCTTTTCATGGTAAGGGCCATTTTCTCTGCAATACGACCTGAGACGCCAGTGTCGATTTCGTCAAAGATAAGTGTCTGCTTGGGAACTCCTGATGACAGGATAGCCTTGAGTGAAAGCATGACACGGGCTATTTCTCCACCAGAGGCAATGCTTGCCATGTCTTGGAGAGGCATGTCCTTGTTGGCGCTGAACAGGAATCTGATGACATCGATACCATTTTTGCTGAGTTGCTCCTGCCTTTCGTGCTGTACCTCAAAACGGATATTTGGCATGCCCAAGAGGGCGAGATGCTCTTTGATGTTGTTTTCGACTTTCTTAATAGCTTCTTTGCGGGAAGCTGAGAGAGACTGGGCAAGGGAGTAGGCTTTCTCATATAGAGCCTTCTTCTCTTCACTCATTTTCTTCAAGGTCTCATCACTGTCGATAAACATCCCAATCTCATTTCTGAGAACTTCGGCATAATCAAGCAATTCCTGTATGCTGCCCTTGTGGTATTTGTTCTCTAAGGCAATGATTGAATCCAAACGTTCATTGACATAAATCTGACGTTCAGGATCAAAGTTGACTTGATAAAGAAA
This sequence comes from uncultured Prevotellaceae bacterium, assembly GCA_900318305.1. Classification (GTDB taxonomy): domain Bacteria; phylum Bacteroidota; class Bacteroidia; order Bacteroidales; family Bacteroidaceae; genus UBA6382. The sequence continues at coordinate 8,383 of ONKB01000102.1, forward strand.
ATGTGATATGTCTTTTTGTATGTCATCCAGCTCGATGGAACAGGAGTTTAACCGTTCAGAGAGAGAGGATACTCTCGGGAAGATGTCGGAAAGGGAATTCAGTAAAGAAGAACAATTGCTGAGACGTTCAAGGATGCCGTTTTCTTCTTCTGACATGAGTTGTTCGACTTTGAAAAGTGCTTCTTTTATTTCTCCTGTGTTGTTCAGAATTTTGGATTCTTCCTCCAGTTCTTCCTGTTCGGCAGGTTTTAAGTTTGCTTCGTCAATTTGTCTTAGCTGGAAAATCCTGAATTCATTGTTGCTTTTCTGGCTCTGAAGGGAGTTCTCAAAGTCAGCCAGTTTTTTTGCTGTTTCCTGATATTCCTTGTAAACTGCAGAATAGGCATCTGAAATGTCCTTGTTCCCAGCTACCGTATCAAGAACTTTGAACTGGAAATCTCTGTTATTAAGAAGCAGATTCTGGTGCTGAGAATGGATGTCCAACAAGTGTACCCCCAATGCTTTCAGAACCGATACGGCAACAGGGGTGTCGTTGATAAAAGCACGGGTTTTGCCTGTATCATAGAGTTCTCTGCGTATGATGCATTCGCTTGCATCATACTCAAGTTCATTTTCCTCAAAGAAACTTTTAAGGTCTAAAACCGAAGTGTCATAGGAGGCTTCAATGATACATTTGCTTGTTCCAGGTTTAATGGCTTTTGTGTCAGCGCGTTCTCCTAAAAGGAGACTTAGTGCTCCCAGAATGATACTCTTTCCTGCTCCCGTTTCTCCCGTAATAACGGAAAACCCTCTATGAAAGTCTATGTCCAAGCTCTCTATAAGCGCATAGTTCTTTATAAATAGGTGTCGTAGCATGGGTTACTATTTAAGGATATCTTTCCAGAAAGTAGATTGTGCTGCATTCAGGGAAACAAGAAGGTCATAGAGTTTTTGTTTCTGCTGTTGTGTTCCCTGACCTTTGAAGATGCCAACGAGCTCATCTCGTTTTGCTTCTGTCCAATACTGTGGCAATTTGCTGAGAGGCTTGTTGTTGTGGGCAGAGTACAGGTTTTTCACAATAGTTTCCAGGATGACATTTCGGGAATTCTCCGGGTCGGTGGCCATCTGGTCCAATCCCTTGCGGTAGTAGTCGTATTGAAGCTGACGCAAGGGTGCCATACCCTCTGAAACGAGATCGTTGATGATCCCGTATCGGTTAGACAAGTCTTCCAAAGCTTTCCATCCTGCAACCTCCATGTTCTGGGCATTGTCGGCAATGTTCATCGCTTTCTGAAGCAGGTCTTTGCCGCCTAATGGTGACATGGTGTCCATGTCAACACCGATAATCAGGTAACAATAGTATGCAATAAGGGCAGTCAATGTATTGGTGATATGCTCGTCATCATAGTTCAGCTGATCAAACTCCTGGAAATTAAAGTAGAACTTCTTGTCATGTAGCTGAAACGATGTTGTGGTGTAAGCACTGTTGAAAACAGGACGTGTACTCTGTATGTATGCCTCACATTCAAACAGGCTGTTGACTTCAGTGTACTTGTTTACTATTATGGTGAAAGAGCACTTGATGCGCTCATTGGGCTTGAATTGGTACTCTGTCCATTGGCGGTCATTGATGAATTCTGTCAAGGTCGTCTTGAGATTCTCAAAGATGCTCTTGTTGGTTCCTTCAATCTTCTGTGTGTTAATTTCCACAGTGGCATTCAGCTCCTGTGCTATGATGGGGCTGAAGTTCAAAGAGAATATGACTAAGATGAGGGAAACGATGCGTAAAAAGAGCATATTATAATCGTTAAAGAGCAAAGAATTATTTCTTCGCAGCGTGTTCAATGCGTATCTTTGTCAACACTTGCTTCGTGTTCAGCGCGAAGTCGCTGCTCATAATCCAACCGTAGTAACCGGGATCTTTTTCCAAGACCTCTACAACAGGGTGGTCTTTGTATTTGCCGAAATTGAATATGGGTTCTTTCTGGTCATTATAGATGATGCGTCCGGCTAAATCTACGTTGTGCGTATTGCTGGAATATTCTGACAGGAACTCAATATTGTTTTCCAAATCAGGATAACGGTCCAATTGGGATTGCAGAACTTCATATGTGGCTCGGGTATCATCAAGAGCCGCATGGGCATTGAAATCCTCATCCTTGACATAAAATTTATAAGCGGCTACCAGTGTGCGCTGCTCTTTCTTGTGGAAAATGTTTTGTACATCAACAAATCTTGCCTTGGTGAAATCATAGTCAACTCCGACGCGCAGAAATTCCTCTGCAAGCATTGGAATATCAAAATGGTTGGAGTTGAAACCGGCAAAGTCACATCCTCTGAATGTATTGGCTAAGTCCTGGGCTATCTCCTTGAATGTGGGGCAATCTTTCACATCTTCGTCTGTGATGCCATGTACTTCCGAACTTTTCTCGGGAATGTGCATTCCTGGGTTGATGCGGATACACTTGGACTCTTCATTGCCATTGGGCTCAACCTTAATGTATCCAATCTCAACAATATGGTCCTGAGTTACATTGACACCTGTAGTTTCAAGGTCAAAGATAATCAGAGGCCTTTTAAGATTGAGTTTCATTGGTAAATAGTTTAGTTGGCAATAAGTAACGGCATCAACAGCATAATGACATCTGTGCCTTTTTCTTGTTCAGAAGGCAGGATGAGACCTGCACGGCTCGGGTCAGACAAACGTAAAATGACTTCCTGACTCTGAATGGTACCAAGTAATTCCAGAAGGTAGTCGCCACGGAAACCAATGCGCAGAGGAGTTCCTTCATATTGGCAAACAATTTTTTCTTCTGCACTTTGTGCATAGTTGATATTGTCTGTGATAAGAGTTACTTTACCTGGCTCAAACGTAAACTTGCATAATGAAGTAGCCTTGTCACTGGCAACAAGTACACGGCGCACTGCACTTTGCAAAGATTGTTTGTCAACGGTTGCAATGTTGGTGTTATTCTGAGGTATAACGTTCTTGTAATTAGGATATTTCTCCTGCAACAAACGACATGTCATGTTGAAACTGTCTGCCTCAATGACTGCATTGCCATCCTGGAATGTGCATAAAGTGATGTCTCCAGAGATCTTGTCAATAATGGAACGGAGCAAAGTGGCTGGTTTTCTTGGGAGAATAAAGTTTGTCGTGGTATTGTGTGTGTCACAGAGAATCTTGTAACATACTAATTTGTGACCGTCACTGGCAACAATGGAGAGATCTTCTGGGGTTATGTCTATGAATATGCCGTTCATGACCTTGCGGGCTTCATCGTTTGATGCGGCAATAATTGCAGATGAGAATCCCCTGCTCAATGTGGTTGCGTTGATGGTTATTTTGGTGCATTCTCCTTCATTCTTCTTCATTACAGGAAACTCGTCTCCTGCCTCTGCTTGCAGAGAGAAATGACCATTCTGATAAGATATTTCTATCTGAAGTGTTGTGGGATTGTATTCAATTGTAAGAGGTTGCTCTGGAATCTCTTTGAGAATATCCAGCAACTGTTTTGCCGGGATGGCAAAAGAGGTGTCACTGTCACTTTCTGTTAGCTCAACGCCACATTTCAACGTAGTGTCATTGTCGGTTGCGGTTACCTCTAAATGGCCTTCTTTCACTTGGAAAAGGAAACAGGAGAGGATGGGAATACTGTTCTTTTGAGTGATAACTCTGTCTATCGTCTGTAGACGGCTGTATAGCAAAGTGCTAGTAACTACATATTTCATAATCGTATGATTTTTTTGATTTCTTATTAATTTACAAAGATACGATAAAATGTGGAATAATCGGCATTTATGTTGTTTTTTCTGTTAAAAAACAATGCTTTTGTTGCTGGCGGGTTGAATATTCTTGAGTTGGAGAAATAATTGCTGTTTAGAAATGAAAGTTTTTGACTTTTTGTGTCTAATAATTTGGCTAAGAATATTAACTTTGCATAAATTCATTAAGCGATAAAAATGGAAATTCAAGGCAAGATTATTTTTGCGGCAGAGCCTCGTACTGGTGTGTCTGCCCGTACTTCCCAGCCATGGAAGTCTCAGGATTTTGTAATTGAAACACACGATACATATCCTCGTAAGTGTATGTTTAGTGTGTTTGGTGAAGATAAGTTACAGCAGTTCAATATTCAAGTCGGTGACGAATTGACTGTTTCTTTTGATATTGATGCCCATGAGTATCAAGGACGCTGGTATAATAGTATCCGTGCATGGAAGGTTGTTCGTGGTACGGCTGCTCCTGTGGCTCCTGTTGCTGAAGGAGGCGAAGAAGCTATGACCTCTGCGGTTGATCCTCTTGGTCCTGCACCCGAGGAGGATGGGACCCTGAACGATCTGCCGTTTTAATAGTTGATGTATCAAACAAAAAGTCCTGCATTTTTTGCAGGACTTTTTTGTTGTGTTGTTTTTAATTATGAGTTCATGGAGACGAGAAACTCTTCGTTATTCTTGGTTTTCTCAAGTATTTCCATGATTTTGGTAATTGCCTCGATAGGTTTCATGTCAGCAATGAACTTACGCATAATCCACATCCTGTCACGAGTGAAATCATCTTGTAGCAAGTCGTCACGGCGGGTGCTTGATGCCACACAGTTAATAGACGGGAATATGCGTTTGTTGCTGAGTGTCCTGTCAAGCTGCAACTCCATGTTTCCAGTTCCTTTGAATTCCTCGAAGATGACTTCATCCATCTTGCTGCCTGTGTCAATCAGGGCGGTGGCAATAATTGTCAGTGAGCCGCCTCCCTCGATATTACGCGCTGCGCCGAAGAATCGCTTGGGTTTCTGAAGTGCGTTGGAATCAACACCACCTGTCAATACTTTACCGCTTGCTGGTGCAACCGTATTGTATGCACGTGCCAAACGTGTAATGGAATCCAAAAAGATAACAACGTCGTGTCCGCATTCAACCATGCGCTTGGCTTTTTCCAGGACCAATCCGGCTATCTTGACATGTTGAGACGCCGGCTCGTCAAAGGTGGAGGCAATAACTTCAGCGTTAACGGTGCGAGACATGTCGGTAACTTCCTCCGGACGTTCGTCAATAAGGAGCATCATCAGATATGTTCCGGGGTTGTTGGCAGCAATGGCATTGGCTATATCCTTCATAAGTGTTGTCTTACCTGTCTTAGGCTGGGCGACAATCAATGCGCGTTGTCCCTTTCCTATAGGTGTGAACAAATCAACCATCCTGACAGACAAATTGTCATTTCTTCCGTTGCAAAGTGTGAATTTCTCATCAGGGAAGAGTGGGGTGAGATGTTCAAATGCGACACGATCCCTAACTTCATGAGGCAATCTGCCATTTATCTTATTAATGTGGCTGAGAGAAAAATACTTCTCATTTTCCTTTGGTATGCGAATAGTTCCTTCAATGACATCCCCAGTACTTAAACCGTATGATTTAATGATGTTTTGAGATACATAGATGTCATCAGGAGAACTGAGGTAGTTATAATCAGAAGAACGCAGGAATCCATAATTCTCAGGTGCGACTTCTAACACGCCGCTACCGATGATAATATCATCAAAACTAAAGTCATTGTTGCTTGGAGCAGGGTTGACGGGAGTATAGTCGGCGTTTTCTGTCTCATTGTAATAATTGTCAATGCCTTTATCAGAGATGTTGTTGGTATATCCCTCGTCAATCTCGTTCTCAAGATTAGGAACATCCTGAATGATAATGAAGTCGGGTTCATTTTCATCATTGGCATTGCTGTCTGGCTCTGTGGCAGGAATGCTTTCTGGCTGCTGTGTTTCTGGAAGTGTGATAGTTTCCTCAATGGCTTCTTCTGTGATGGGAGCCTCGTCAAAAAGAGTTTTTCCCTCAACAGGTTGTAGTTGCTCTGGAGCCTCTTTGGCTTTCTTGGTTGTGCGTGTCCGTTTCTTAGGCGCCTCAACCTTTTCTGCAGTGGCAGGAGCAGCAGTATCTGTCTCTTGAGTTTCCTTAACCTTTTTTTCTGTAGTTTTGGCAGAGGTCTTTTTCTTTTTGTTCTTCTCAAGTGACTTGGATTCATTTTGATTAGCTGAGACGATGTGTTCAGCTTCTTTGGGTTTACTGATACGTTGCCTGTGGCGTGGGGTAGGAGCTGCGGCGCCTCTGGCAGCTTGTTCGTTGATGATTTGATAAACAACTTCTTCTTTGGTTTCCTTTCCTGTGGGGAAAATACCTAAGTCGTGAGCAGTATTTAAAAGGTCTGCATCACTCATTTCCATCAAATCAAATTTGTTGAAATTTGGCATATTTATTTGCATAGATTAACCACATAAAAGTGATCCTTTTATTGGTTTTGTTTATTAAGAAAATAGTAGGTTTTTTAGATGTTGAATAGAGTCTTCAACCGATTTTCAGCGCAAAGATAACATTTTTTTTGTAAACCGGAGACGTTATGCGTATTTTTTATGCGATTTATTTGGGATTAGTCATCCGGCATGTCTTATTTAGGGTGACACGCATCATTTGTCATCAATGTTTTTGGGTTCTTTTGCTTAGGTATGATCCTAACAGAAGAGTCCCTGCCGCGAGAAGCAAGAGGATACAGATGGCCAAGATGTCTCCAAGAAGGCCATGTTTGCTTGATAGTTCTTCTTTTGTGAATAAAAGGATTGCGGTATATAATACTGGAAAAAAGATTGTGCAAGCGCCAAACAGACAGAAGAGTAAGCGCCATAGGGTACCCCACAAGTTGTAGCCGAAAACGGTTTTGTAGATGGAGACGGAGTATAAAGGTATTAGGATGGCAATCCAGTCGCCTGTAAGTTCACTGATGCCAGAGAATACGATGATCAGAATGGTTATGAATACCTGAATAAAAAATCCTTCAGGCAGGGTGTGATGATTATGGCGTGGCGCATATCGGAACAGGAACCATGTGGGAACAATGAAAAAGCAACACAAAAGCATAAAGGACCATTCCGGATGATTCTCAAGCCAGTATCCGATGGTTTTAATAAACGATAATCCTTTTTGGGGTGTTTCTTTCGTTTCATCTTCAAACAGATAATCCAGCAATGCAAGGACGAGACCTAATATGACAATCATCCTTATGGGCGGGAAACAAGTTTGTCGCCTGCCGTTAAGAAAATCGCTGATCAAATGTCCTGGTCGCCACAGCAGTTGCCAGATGGAGTATAGGAATGAGCGTGACTCCATGCCCCATATTGTCATAAAACCTATTCTGATGGTTTTCCAGCGGATGCGTCCTATAGTAGCCTTCTGCCCGCAGAGGGGACAGAAGTTTTCTGTTATTTCATGTCCGCAGTTGGCGCAGATAACTGTGGAAGGGTTCCGATTCTCATATTTGATAGGATTGCGTTGCCAGGCCTGAAATCGGCTTATATATGCTTTAATCTTTTCTGTTATGTTCATCTGTGGGATGTAGCGCTGTGAAAAACAGGTACAAAGGTACGTAAATTTCTATAAATATCCCAACTGGTTAATTATGTCAGCGGTCCATAAAATTTTTGTCAATAAAAGAGAATAGCCTGAAGGATTGTAAAGGTAGTTGCCTTTACGCAAATTATTTATAATTTTGTGAGAAGAAACAGCGTGTGATAACCATGGTTGTATTTCTGAAATGCTGTCATAAGGTTATCATACATTATTAATAGATACAGATAATTTATATGGCAAATACTGTCTTGGATGTGCAGGGATTGACGAAAACGATAGGTAATCTCATTCTTTTCAAGGACATCTCCTTCAGTATTGAGGAAGGAAGGAGCGTGGGGCTGATAGCCCGCAATGGCGCAGGCAAGAGTTCCCTCCTTAATATTATCTGCGGAGATGAAGATTATGATGCCGGAAAAATAGTCTTCCGTAAAGACTTGTGCATAGGCTATTTGTCCCAGCATCCAGAATTTCCAGAGGATATGACTGTCATGGAGGCCTGTTTCTCCCATGGTAGCGACACTACCGAATTGATAAAGGAATACACGTTGTCTTTGATGGGTAATCATAAGGATTTGTCAAAATGGATGGAACGAATGGAAGCTGCTAATGCCTGGGATTATGAAACTCGTGTGAAACAGGTGTTGACGCAACTGAATATTACAGATTATGAGCAAAGAATATCGGAACTTTCGGGTGGTCAGAAGAAGCGAATTGCGATTGCCAATGCTCTGATGACAGAACCAGACTTGTTGGTGTTGGATGAACCGACCAATCATTTGGATATAGAAATGATAGAATGGCTGGAGCATTATTTGCAAGGCCGTAATATGTCAATGTTGATGGTTACCCATGACCGGTATTTCCTTGACAGAGTATGTAGTGATATACTGGAACTTGACGATGAGACAATTTATTCCTATAAGGGTAATTACAGTTATTATCTGAAGAGAAGGCAGGAGCGTATTGATGTACGAAACAGCGTAATTGCCCGAGCCAATAATCTATACAGAAAGGAGTTGGAATGGATGCGTCGTATGCCGTCAGCGCGAGGACACAAGGCCAAATATCGCGAAGAAAATTTCTATGAGATAGAGAAGAAGGCAAAGCAGCAAATCCTGGAGAAGCGTGCAGTCTTGGAGGTCAGAAATACTTATATTGGCAATAAAATCTTTGAGGCAAGGTATATAAGCAAGTCGTTTGGTGACAAGGTTATACTGAAAGATTTTTATTATAATTTCTCTCGCTACGAGAAGATGGGAATAGTCGGCAGGAACGGTACAGGTAAGACAACTTTTATCAAACTGTTGCTGGGATTGCAGAAACCCGATAGTGGGAACATCTCGGTTGGGGAGACGGTTCGCTTTGGGTATTATTCCCAAGAAGGTATGAAGTTTGATTCTTCTATGCGGGTGATTGATGCCGTGAGGGATATAGCTGAATATATAGATATGGACGGTGGACGTAAGTTGACTGCTTCGCAATTCTTGCAACATTTTTTGTTTACCCCCGAACAACAGCATAATTATATTTATAAGTTGTCTGGCGGTGAGCGTCGGCGCTTGTATCTCTGTACGGTATTGATGACTAATCCAAACTTTCTGGTTTTGGACGAGCCTACAAACGATTTGGATATCATTACGCTTCAGATCTTGGAGGAATATTTGCAGTCTTTCAAGGGTTGTGTCATTATCGTCAGCCATGACCGCTATTTTATGGATAAGGTGGTAGATCACTTGCTGGTGTTCTACGGAGATGGCAGAATCAAGGATTTTCCAGGTAATTATACCCAGTACAGAGAGTGGGAGGATTACAGGAAAGAACTGGAAAGGGCGAATGAAGGTAAAAAGGTTGTTCCTGATGATAACGGATGCGCCAAGAAGGTGCGTCTGACTTCTAAAAGAAAATTGACATTCAAAGAGCAGAAAGAATTTGAGTCACTGACTTCTGAGATAGATCAGATGGAAAGTGAAAAACGTAATATAGAGGATGCTTTGTGTAGTGGTACACTCTCAGTTTCCGAAATAACTGAGATGAGCAAACGGTTGCCAATTTTGTCGCAGGAGATAGACGATAAAACTATGCGTTGGATGGAGTTGGCTGAGATAGCAGACCAATAATGTCTTGAGGACATTTTGCAAAAGTCTCCGCTCCTTTTTGGATGAGGAAGTCTTCATCGCGGAAACCCCACAGAACAGAAATGCATTTAATTCCTGAATTTGCGGCAGTTTGTAAGTCAACCTCAGAATCTCCGACATATATAGTGCTTTCTTCAGAACTGTGCAACAACTCCATGGCTTTGTGCACCATGTCTGGTGCAGGCTTGCGCCTTATTCCCTCGCTCTCACCGATAGCTACGGAAATATAGTCGCTGAAGAATTGCTTTTGCAAATCTGTCACCGCGCCTTGAATCTTGTTGGAGACGATAGCCATTTTGTAATTGGCTTTTTTCAATTCTGCCAATGTCTCTGGTATGCCTTCGTATGGCTTTGTCTTGATTTGGCAGTGTCCCATGTAATATGTCCTGAAAGTCTGGAAAATTTCGTCAAAAACCGTCTCGGAGATGTTTTCCGGAACAGACTGGCCTATAAGGTTTCTGATGCCGTTACCAAGAAATCGCCTGATTTCCATCCTGTCTCTTGTGGGGAGATGATATTGTGTCAGAGCGTAGTTAACGCTGTCACACAAATCGTCAAGGGTGTTCAATAGAGTTCCGTCTAAATCCCAAATGATGGTGTCTGCCATTTCTGTTATATTAGGAATCAATTAAAAAGGAGAAACGAGTCTCATTTCTTGGGATGTAGTTTCACTTTGTAGGTTTCCAGTATGTTCTTCTTGAGTTCAGGATTATCTTTGATGTGCGTGTCCAATGCTTCCAGAAGTGCTTTCTCACATGTTTGGCGTTCCATGGCCTTACCCATGTTAAGTGCACTTTGGTAATCGTTTCGCGGAAGCAAAGTCCTGTTAAAATGTCCGTCACTCATAATGTTTAGATTACAGTCTTACCGCTCTTCAATAGTTCCTCTGTTGTCTTTAACGGTTCCTCTATGATACTGAATTTGGTTGAAGGCGTGGAAGTGCTGGCGTCCGTTTTTTTGTATTTAGGCTGACTGAAAAAACCAAATGGGTCGAAAGGATCTATATCGTCTTGCACTTGTATGTAAAGTGTGGCGGTGAAATCCAATGGCGGAAAGGTGTATGTGCCTTTCTTGTTGCTACTGATGACATATTGTCCCCAAAGTGTGCAGTAATATAGTTTATTGTTGATATATCGTCTGCTTTGACGTTGTGAACTAGTAACCTTTCTTATATTGCAATGATGAATCTTGAAATCGTTTTTTTCACATTTTATGTTCCTGATGGGGTATAAGGAGTACAACCAAATGGAAAAAACCGTACTATCGCCAGCGATAATTTCGTTGTTCTTATTCCCTGTAGTTACTTGAGCGAAAAAAACATTGTCATCTTTTGCCTCCGTCGCTATACAGGGCAAGATGGTAAATAATATCAGGAAGAAAAGGAGGACCTTTTTTGCTCCTCTTTGAAAGGAGGGGTAAAGACTCTTCCTGTCTCTTGTTATACATGTTCTCTCTTCCATTATAAATTATCCAGATATGTCTTAGTAGGTAAACGTGCTGCCACCCATGAATTCTCTGAGAAGTGAAGTGGGCGGAAGTCCGTCAATCTTGATAGGGAGAATATAGTTGAGGAATTTCCTCAGACGATATGCCTCACTGTACTCTGGTACATTTTCTGGCACTGCCTCCAATAAGGGTAAGGCCTGCGTGCGCAATCCCGCCAGTTCGAATAGGAGTGCAGAGTTGAACATCACATCGGCTTCCTCTTGGTAAGGAATAATCCATTTTATCTCACCTCTCAGTACTGATGGCCACCGTCTGATTGTTTCCTCCGCAGAACAGTTGCGGTATTTATAATCTCTGACAATGCGACGCAACAGACGATTGTCTGTACTGGGTATGAAGTTGTGATAATCCAGCAATATTGTTGTCAAGGCCGATACAAATATTTTGTATTTGTTCTTTTTTGGTATGGCTCTGGTCAATTCAGGGTTAAGGCCATGGATGCCTTCCATGATGAGTATGGAATTGTCTCCTAATTTGAGCCGTTTCTCGCTTTGTACCCTGCTTCCTGTTGTAAAGTCAAATTTAGGAAGCTCAACCTCTTTCCCTGCAAGTAATGCATTGATATCATCTTGCAGACGTTGAATGTCAAGAGCATAGATTGACTCAAAATCATAATCTCCCTTCTCGTCTAATGGTGTGTGTGCCCTGTCAAGGAAATAGTCGTCCATGGAGATAGAGTAAGGTATGATGCCTTCAGTGATGAGTTGTACTCTTAGGCGCTTGCTGAAAGTTGTCTTCCCGCTTGAAGAAGGACCGGCGATAAGTATGAGACGTATGTCCTTCTGGTTTTTGATGGTCTCGGCAATTTTGGCAATCTTTTTTTCCTGGAGAGCCTCGGAGAGATTAATTACGTCAGCGATATTCCTTTTCAATTGGCTGTGTACGTTCAGTTCGCCGATGGTGCTGATTCCTATAATCTCCTGCCATTGCTTCTGTTCGTTGATGACCTCAAGCATCTTGTCTTGCTTGACAAAAGGCACAAGTTCATCAGGTTTCCGTGGATTGGGTATGCGCAGCAATAAACCATCATGATAGCGTTCAAAGGCATAGTTTCTTAGCAGGCCCGTGCTTCTCAGAAGAGGACCATAGTAATAGTCCGGTTCTCCGTCAAGCATATAGTAGGAAGTGTAAATCTTCTTTCTGTCTTTGAGCAGATTTACCCTGCTCATATGGTTATGCTGTTTGAATAACTCAATCGCATCTTGTGTATGTGTAGTGACTTTTACAAAGGGGAGATCGCTGCCGATGATTTCCTTCATCCGGGCATCTATTTTTTTGAAAAGGTCATCAGTGATGTCTGAGTTTGTTCTACAAAATATGCCAAATCCGATGACACATTCACTACGGATAGGACAGTTGGGCAGGATGTCTTTTAGTGCTTTGCTCAATACAAAGAACAACGAACGTGCATAGGTCCATAAGCCAGAATCAGAAGTGATGTCCTGAAACTCAATGTCTTGGTTGTTATAAATGGCATATTCCATATCCACAACGACATTGTTAACCTTGCCATTTGTGGGAAGGGTAATATCTGTAGGGTGGATAATATTAAATATATCTGTTAGCGTGCTGCCTATGGGCACGTCAACATATTGCCTGGTGTTGACGCAATATATTTTGACTAACTTGTCCTGAGCCATTATAGATGTTTGTTATTTGTCCTTTTTTGTACTTTTATATCTTTTGTTGAGGCCTTTGATGACATCTTCTGTGATGTCCATTGAGGGGTTGGCAAGGAGGATGTTGTCACCACTCTTGCTCAGGATGTAGTCAAAGCGGTGGGTCTTGTTGTAACTTGCCAGGAAGTTCTGTATAGAGTCATGTAAGGCAGTGTTGTATTTTTCCTGCATTTCCTGATATTGGTTGGTCAGGCTTTCCTGGAGATTCTGGAGCTGGGCTTGTTTCTTCTGCAATGAAGCCTGTATGCTGGTTGCTTGCTCTTGTGTCAGTTTGTTTTGCTGAATCTTGTTTTGAAAGTCAGCCACTTCGTTTTGTAAGGCAAGTCCTTTGCTGTTTAATGTGGATTGAATGGTCTCCATCTTCTTCTTGAGAATCTCGACATATTCAGTTGCAAAATTGTAGCTGGTCATGATAGAGTCAACCTCCACATAGGCAATCTTCAATCCTTGTACCTCCTTTTCTGTTTCGGCTTTTACGGGAGCCGCAGGTGATTGTTTCTGACAGGATGTAAAAAATAATGCTGTTGATGCAAGAAGCATAACGCTCAACAAAGAGTTCGTTTTGATAGTCATAATATAAATGTTTTGATTTTTGGCACAAATATACACTTTCTTATTTAGAATAGCTCTTTACTTATGTTAAATAATGTTTTAAGATATCAATCCATATCCGCTTGCCGGGATGGATAGTTTCTGTATGCAGGCGGCGTTTGTGTTAATGTATTATCTTTTCTGCTTTGGTGGTTTGCAGGCAGAAAACTGATAAGAACAACAGTAAATGTGCGTAACGTTTCATTTTTGTTATTCTTATTTATTGGCAAGAGCCTGTACCTCACCCATGACGCGCAGCATGTTTCCACCCATTATCTTGGTGATGTCGGGGTCGGAGTATCCTTTTTTCATGAGTTCCATCGTAATGTTGATGATGTCGTTCTCGGCCATAATGCCTGTATAACCGCCACCACCGTCAAAGTCGGTGCCTATGCCTACATGGTCTATTCCTCCCACCTTGACGGCATGGTCAATGTCGGCGACCATTTCTTTAATGGTGGTCTTGTATTTGTTCTTGCCTTGGTAGTTCCAGACAGCATATACGCAAAGAATACCACCGTTCTTTGCCAAGGCTTTGATTTGTTCGTCGGTAATGTTTCGGTCGTGTTTGTAGTTGGCTGTGCAACCTGAGTGTGAGCATATAATGGGCGCTTTGCTGTATTTAATGCAGTCCCAGAAAGTCTGCTCACTCGTATGAGACACGTCAACCATAATGCCTTGCCTGTTCATCTCGCGCACTACTTTCCTTCCAAATTTTGTCAAGCCTTTGCTTGGATCGTTTTCTTTGTATTTGATAGTCGAGGAGTGACAGATAGCATTGTCTTTCATCCAAGTGAGTGTAATATAACTTACCCCTTTGTCTGCATACCATTTCACATTTTTGATATCATTGCCAAGACCTGCGCCATTCTCCAGACCTAAGAATACAGCTTTTTTGCCCTCTGCCTTGATTTTGAGAGCCTCTTCAGGACTTTTGGCAATGGCACAGAAGTCTTTGTATTTTTCCACATCGTCATAGATTTGTTGTATGATTCTTTTACCCTTGGCTTCAGCTTTGTCAAGTTCATCTTCTGTTTTTGCTCCGTCTTCGAGGAAGTCAATGATGAATTCTGCATCAAGCAGACCTTCTTCCATCTTTTGCACACTCACCTGATTGTGTCTTCGTAGGCCTATGCTGTTTCCCTCATCATAACCGTCAGGCAGGTCGGCATGGGTGTTGACGGTAAACATGCGACGATGCAGATTCTTGGCTCTCTTGAATAATTTGCCACGTTCAATCAAAGTGTTGTAATCTTGGCAGTTGTCATGTATGCGCCAGAGTCCGGAATCTATTTTGGCCATTAAGGCATTGTCACCCAGAACAGGTATATTCCTGTCAGATGCAACCTTGTTGAGGAGAATGCTATAGTTGTCACCTTCTGTTACGCCTTTTGTCAGGACTAAGCCGTCGATGGTTCCTGCAATCTCACGCAAAGCACATGCATTTGTTGAGAATGGAATAATCAAGGCAATGCCGCCGGCTTGTTCTACTTTTGATACTTCCGTCTGGGTGTTGTCTGATGCGGGTATGCCGATAATGGGTTGTTGCTGTTTCGTTAATTGAGCAGCTTGGTCAGCTTTGTCATAGATGGCTTTGACTTCCTTGGGGTATCTGATGGTTTGTGACTGAACATGCTGGGATAAAGCCCCCATGAATAACGTACTAATAATAATGAAATCTATGGGTTTCATGCGGTATCTTTTGGAAATGTAATGCAAAGATAATAAATATAATTGGTTGTAACCTCGGCAATATCCTGTTCAAGGGTCTCCTTGAATCACATTTGAGACGGGTTTAATGCTCATAGCAGCCAGCATCTGACTTCCCGTCTTCAAGACGGTTTTTGCCTCTCCTGTCAAGTGGATAATAGAGCTGTGTTATTGTTGGATCGCCAGCTCCGATAGCGACTGATAATGAATCAAGACTGAAATCATAAGACAGTGCATCCAGGTTGAAGTTGGGAAAGTTTCCGGCACGGCTTACTTTGTTTGAAGGTTTGTCCCATAAGATGTTGATAAGGTTCTCATCTACAACCTCTCCTGTGTTCAGCAGGCAGTTTTGGAAATAGTAGTTGAATGCACCTTTGCCGTAACCTTCCAATTGCTCTCCGGAAATCTCATTGTCTGAATAGCCGGTGATGATACAGTTGCTGAACTTGGCATTTAACAAATTGTAATTATCTTTATTTTTGTGGTTGGTGTAATAGAGCGCTTCACCGCGGAGACCGCTGAAGGGATAGAATTGCGCTATGGTGCAATGAACAAATTCGTTGTCGCCGCCGTAGAGACAGACACAGTTGCCGCCGGCATTGGATATTTGGGTGTTTCCTATGAATAACTTGGCATTATAGGCTTCCAGTCCATTGCCGCTGACATTGTGTATGATGCAGTTTTCCATGCGCAGTTTCTCTTCCTCTATTTTGTCGGATTTTTCACACAAGATGCCGTAGGAGCCACTATGTATGTCACAATAGCATAAATTGTTGCCGAAACTGGATGGTGCAATGATAATGCCTTGCCATTGCTCGGATATTCTGTCATAAGGTTGGTCTTCAAACATATAGTCCATTCTGTCGCCACGAAGTACTACAGGCTTGTCTAAAGTGCCGTTAGTTACAAGCCTGCCTTTTACTCTCATGAAGGCATTGGCGGGAAACATCAGCCTTACGCCTGCTTCCAAGGTTAGCGTAGCGCCATTTTCAATGGTCAGGCTGTCTCTGATGAGATAAGGACGTTGGGCTGAGAGGGTCATGTCACTTTGTACATGGATGTCTTTCAACCAGATGACGTCTTGGCTATAGGCTTGGAGAACCACTGTCTGACTAACGCCGTTAGCCAGGGTGAATACCAGGACGGCTTCGTGAAGCACTTTGTCATCCTGGCCGCTTTCTGCCGGAGTGATTTGCACAAAAGCCAGTAAACTGTCTTTTGAACGACAGTCAATAGAAACTGGGATGTTGCCGTCAACATGTGTTCCGTCAACAATGGCACTGAAACCGTCTGTGATGCCGTTAAGGAATGCCACATTGGTGATGCTGATACCATCTGAGTTGTTGTTGTAGATGGTAAACCGACGTGTCACCGAATTGGTTCCCGCTATGGCTGTATCCATTTTCAGGGTGTCCACTGAAAATGTCAGACGGTCGCCCGCAGCTGTCTCAAACTTCTCTTCTTCGACACATGCGGCAAGCAATATGGCGAAGAAAACCACAATAATATAGATAAGACGGTTTCTCACAAGCAGAAAATTATTTTTCGGGAATACTCTTCAATATTTCCAAGACATGGTCCCAGACCATCTTCACTGTAGGTATCAGCAGACGCTCATCGGGTGAGTGTACTCCCCTGAGAGTCGGACCTATGGATACCATATCCATATTGGGATATTTCTCGCTGAACAATCCACATTCCAAGCCAGCATGAATGGCCTTTACTTCTGGTGATTTGCCAAAAAGTTTCTCATAAGTGGCAACTGCCAGTTTCAGGAACGCGCTGTTGGGATCAAGATACCAGCCAGGGTAGCCGTTGTTTCTCTCCACTTCAGCTCCTGCCAGTTCGAATACTGCAGCCACAGCATCCAAAGTGGCCAAACGCTTGCTTGTGAGATTGCTGCGTTGCATAGTGGATATCTTGATTCTTCCGTCTGTCAGTTTGACGCTAGCCAGATTGGTGCTGGTTTCCACAAAGTTGGGAATGTCCTGACTCATTGCCAATACACCATTCTGGACACCGATAATTGCCCTCAGAAGACGGCCTTCAAGATCTTGTGTGAAAACTTGGGCCTGTGGATCGGAACTTTCCAGGATGAATTCCATATTTTTTTCTGTGGCAGAGAATTCTTCTTCAAACTCGGCAGTCATAACATTGAATTCAACCCGCAAATCTTCTTTGTACCTTGCAGGGACGGCACATATGGCGTAGCCGTCGCGTGGAATGGCATTATGCAGTCCGCCGCTTTGTATATCAGCGATTCTCATGTCAAATTTCTGCATAAAACGATACATCAGCCTTGCCAGCAAGATGTTGGCATTGGCGCGTTTCTTCTCAATGTCATCTCCAGAGTGACCTCCCACAAGACCTTTTACTTGTAGTTTGAAGAAGAAACTCCCTTGAGGAGCATCCTCGTAGGCGATATCAAAATAGGCGCGGGTATTGCCTCCACCTGCGCAGCTGATAAATATCTGCCCTTCGTCTTCTGAGTCAAGGTTTATCAGATACTCGCCTTTCAATATGTTGGGGTCCAGATTGGATGCCCCTACCAGACTTGTTTCCTCGGAACGGGTGAACAGACATTCAATCGGACCGTGTTCCAGAGTGTTGTCGGCAAGGATGGCCAACTGCATGGCACCGCCTATGCCGTCGTCAGCACCCAAAGTGGTGCCTTTGGCTGTTAGCCAATCTCCGTCAATTTCTGTCTGAATGGCATCCTTGGTGAAGTCAAAGTCAAGTCCGGCTATTTTCTCGCAGACCATGTCCATGTGACTTTGGAGTACTGTTGTCTTGCGGTTCTCAAAGCCTTTGGTGGCAGGTTTGCGAATAACCACATTGCCAGTAGTGTCCAACTGACAGTCCAGATGGTGAGCCTCAGCAAAACGCTGAAGGTATGCCATCATTTGTTCTTCATGCCCTGACGGACGTGGTATCTTGTTGATTTCTGCAAAGTAATCAAAAACTAATTTGGGTTGCAAATCTTTTTTTGTCATATCGGTGTTCTCTTTTATGTTCTATCTACAAAATTAATTAAATTATATTTAAAACGATAATACTCATCAAATATTGCCCCCTCTGTTTATTTCCTATGAGTAATCCGTTGGTTGAATTAAGATACTGAAAACCCAAGCCCTTTTAACCTCTTATTGGTCGTTGGTCAGTTGTTCTAATGCTGGCAAAAATGTATTCTGACCACAGAAAAAGAATTTAATGCACGGGGCAAATTTTTTTTATCCGCACCAAAAAAGTTTTTTTTCGCCTTTGTTTTTTCTGTTCCACGCCGTGAAACGTGCGTTTCACGGCGTGGAATGAAAAAATCTCTATGGAAAAAAGAAAAAACAGTTGTACTATAAAAACAAAATATCAAAAAGAAAAAAGAATTTTGACCTCTAAGTTATTTATTTATTTATATATATTTGCATTTGAAATTATTCTTAAAATATTTCTACAAAGATGAAGACTTTCAGGTTTTTGTTGACACTAAGTGTTTTCTTCCTCTGTTCAACAAGTGTTAAGAGTGCGGCTGTTCTTCTTGATGGGATTTATTATTCTCATTATGATGTTTCTCGAGACATTCTTCGGAGTACCGAAAATAGTGTTGCCTGTGTGTGTGAGGTAGAAGATCAGACTATATTTAGTGCAAGAATCAGGACGTATGTATCTCTGTCAAACCAAACCATGACGGTAACTTTAATATATAAAAGAGCTTTTCTGGGTTGTCACAATCTGTCTGAAATCACGCTTCCCAGTGCCGTCAACTGCATACAGTCACAGGCTTTTGAAGGGTGCATCTCTCTCAAGTCTTTTACCGTCCCAAGAGGTGTCAAGGTCATTGAGGCAAACACATTCTATAGCTGCCTCAAACTGGCCACAGTCAGTCTTCCCAGGGGAATAACCCGGATTGACGAAGGTGCTTTCTGCCAGTGTGTGAGCTTGTCGTCGATTAATCTTGGAGACTGCAACCTGAAGCAGATAGATGTCAATGCCTTTCAATATTGCAGTAGTCTGAAGGAAATCAGCCTGCCGGGGTCGTTGACCGACATCGGCCAAGGTGCGTTCCTTGGATGCAAGAGCCTTTCCTCCGTAGTGCTGCCGCCCAACTTGTCTTATCTTGGTGTCAAGGCTTTTGCGGGCTGTAGCGACATGTCAACGGTGACGTTCCAGAACCAGAGCGTCAGGGTCAGCATTAAAGACAGTGTCTTTGCCGGTTGCAGAAGCCTCAAGTCGATAGAATTTCCGTCCCTGCTGATATCCATAGGCAAATGGTCGTTCAAGGACTGTGTAAGCCTGCTCAGTGCCGACATCCCCGGCGAAGCGACAGGGATCGGCAAATGTGCCTTCCAGAACTGCAGGAGCATGAAGAAAGCAGTCATTCCCAATTCCGTAACGGCAGTAGGCGACAGTGCCTTTGCCGGATGCATCAGCATGGATTCCGTTGTGTGCCATATGGAGAATCCCCCTGCTTGCAATGCCGGGATGTTTGACGGCATACCGCCGACATGTGCGCTGATGGTACCCTACGGCAGGAGTGCGGCCTATATCGCCGCTGGCTGGACGGAAGAGGTCTTCAAGGGTGGCGTCAAGGAAATGCCCGAGCCGGAAGGCATCAGCAGCATCAGGGTGCAGACGAAGGAAGACGCCTGCTACGACCTGCAGGGTCGCAGGGTGGCCCAGCCTGAGAAGGGCCGCATATATATCAGTGGCGGCAGGAAAGTCCTTGCAAAATAAACGCCAGTGGTTAGAAAAGGTACTGGTCTTATTATTTATGGTATAGGTTTAAAAATCCTCTCATCTCACAGACTCCTCAAACCCATCAATCCGTCTCTCAACTCGGTTCCTGAGCGATCCCTGAGTTCATCGAAGGGTAGCCGAAGGAAAACCATTAAACTCCTGGTTCCTGAGCCAGTCGAAGGAGAACTCTTGAACCCTTAAACTCTCTCCCCAAGGGGAGGGTCGGGGAGAGGCTCATTTCATCACTTTCCTTGTCGTACCGTCGTTGTAGCGGATGATGTTCAGACCCTTCACGGGTGCCTGAATCCTCCGACCTTGCAGGTCGTAGCACCCCACCTCCTTGGCGTTGGTGTTGGCCTTGACCTGACTGATGCCTGCCGGGATGATTTCCTTGACGCCGCCCTTGAAGACCTCCTCCGTCCAGCCGGCGGCGATATAGGCCGCCCTCTTGCCGTAGGGTACCATCAGCACGCACGTCGGCGATATGCCC
>ONKB01000101.1 GCA_900318305.1 uncultured Prevotellaceae bacterium
CCGTGGCGGACACCATGGTGCGCGAGGTGCTCTGGCTGGGCGGCGACGCCTACAGTGCCGGGACGGCATACGTCAGGGAGAGTGGCGGCACATGGACGCCCTGGTCCGTGCAGAGAGATCGCCAGGGCTGCATAACGGGTGTGTGCAATGCCGGCGGAGAGGTGCTCTGGAGAGGGTCGTATGACGCATGGGGCAATATGCGTAACCCTGACACGTGGACGCTGTACAATGCCGACAGCATACCCGAGCCGCTGCTCGGCAGGGGATACACCGGGCATGAGCATCTGACGCCCTTCGGGCTCGTCAACATGAACGCCAGACTCTACGACCCCATGCTCGGCCGCTTCCTCAGTCCCGACAACCTCGTGCAGGCACCCTCGCTCGGACAGAACTACAACAGGTACTCCTACTGTCTCAATAATCCGCTCAGATACACCGACCAGAGTGGTGAAATCTTTGGTATTGATGATATTCTGGTCGGAATGGCAATAGGTGCAATTATTAATGTCGCTTATCAAGGATTCAAGGGCAACATCCATAATCCTATGGATGTATTCAAAGCAGCAACTATAGGTGCTGCTGGTGCTGCCGTAGCGTCTATGACTGTGGCATGGTCTGGTATTGCGGCTGTAGGAGTCATTGGAGGAGCCAAGGTGGGTGCGATAGCCGGTCTCTCTGGATCAATTACAACAGGGATAGGTAACGCCATGGGATTTAGCGATGACATGTCTCTGCAAGACGTGTTCTTTTCTACAACAATCGGAGCTGTAACAGGAGGTATTTACGGAGGACTTGAGGCAAAAAGCAAAGGAGTTGAATTCTGGACAGGGGAAACATTCTCAGTTGATAAAAATTCACATTTAATTCAGAACACATTGATAGAAGAGGAAGGCAGAATACAAATAAATGCTAAAAAACCACAAGAATTATACCACTATACGTCAAGGAAAGGATATGATGGGATTATGGAATCACATGAATTACTTCCTTCTTCTGGGTTAAAAAATGCAAGATATGGGAATGGTCAATATTTTACAGATATAATTCCAACCGATTACACAAAGTATCAAATATCGCGTAGATTATATAGAGTACCTTGGAATACACAAAAAACACAATATTATTTAAATTAGATGCCAGAAGAATTAATCTTATCCGAACTGCGCCTAACATTTATTTACATCCAAGTAATACCCCTATAAATATACAAGATTATATCATTGATCATGGTGTTACGATTTTTAGAATTAAATACTAAACAAAATGAACAAGCATGTTTTCATTAAAAAGTTTTGGGATGAAGGTAATGTTTTATATTACTTTCATTTCCTAAACAACTATACTGTTCGCCAAGTTGAAATAGAAGGGAACCGCATTATGAGATTCTCTATAAAGGACAATGACTTCTTATATGACCAGCCTCTGTCTGCGATGGAAGATATACAGGATAACAATTACATATCAGAACAGGAGTTTGAAAGAGTCTGGCATAATCAATCACTAAGAAACGGTGTTGAAATAATAGAATTTGGCGACATTTTTGCTATTGAGGGAGTTACAAGTTATGCCCATGGCTGTAATTGTGCAGGAGCAATGGGACGTGGCATCGCCGTACAGTTCAAGGAACGATTCCCGGCAATGTACCAAGAATACTATCAGTTATGTAAGAACAGGCAGTTTCTTCCAGGCGATGTGTTCAATTATGATTATGGCAAGGGACACATCTATAACCTTGGAACTCAAGATACATGGCACACAAAAGCAAGGTTACCATATGTTATTACAGCTCTTGAGAGGATGATGGAAATGGCAGAGCATGATGGCGTCGAGACCATAGCATTGCCTGCAATTTGTGCAGGACTCGGGGGACTAAACTGGTCACATATCAGACGCACTATAAAAGACATCGCCAGATATCATCCCAACATATATCTGTATGTTGTTGAAAGATTCAAAAAAGGATAGTTTAATACAAAGACTTATTTCTCGTTGACGGAGCTAAATTCGTCATCCTAAGTAAAAAACGGACAAAATCTCATAAGGAGGAGAGGTCAAAAACTTGCTTTTATACCATCCTATGATGCAGAGACAACAATACTGAGACATTCACTTTTCTATGTCCGAATACTACTTTAGCACAAAGAGAATTGTCTTTCTTTTTTTATTACTTATGATATTGGGGGCAACTGCAAAAAAAGTCACGGTGACAATTACGCATAGGGATGTTTTAAAAGTACATCCTGCCACCATGGCATCAAAAAACCAGCGAAAGTCACCTGCAAAACAGAATTATTGGTAACTTTATCTACTTGGCGATTATTGTCTGTGAACATTTGCTTTTCAATACTCTAAAGTCACAACTATTTTCGCTAATCACAAAAATTCATGACAGCTTAATTTCGTCAAACTCACGTTATTTATATACCAAGGTTGTCAGTTTGTCTGGTCTGAAGATATCGCATGCCACCTCATGGAGGTCCAATGCCGACAGCAACATCAG
>ONKB01000130.1 GCA_900318305.1 uncultured Prevotellaceae bacterium
AAAATCTGTTTCAGTCTGATTGCTATGGAATATAACAGCGGGAGTCACAGAAATTGCCTTATACAGGACAAGAGCCTCTCTGTAATGTCTCGGTAAATTGCCCATGCGTTCAGCTAAACTGACATCATAGAAACGTTGAAGCCAATGCACAAAAGCGCCCAAATCTTTCTTGACTAACAAAGTACACAGCAAATAGTCGGCTAAGGGTGGACGTTTTTTGTTATCACACGACGAGGCGAGAATATGACATAGACTATCCACGGTGACAATTTCATTAGGAACGAAACCAAGATATGCCCTTACACTATCTATAGGATAAATCATAGAGGGGACATCTGACTCATGCAGAAAAAAGTCTGTGTCCTTAGTCTTAAGAGGATAAGCAAACAGTTTTTCCCCTAACATTCCCTGACGCGACAGTGCATATATTCGTAGTGCCATGAGACGCTTACTGGTAGCCTGCTCATTTTCGGCTACCTTCAAAGCTGTCGTGATATCGCCTCTATTCAGGTGCCGCTGGAGCCTTAACTCATAGTGAAACACATCATTACCATTTGTCATGAGGGTAACAAACAGGAAGGATATCAACATAACAACCAGATTTGGTTGCAACAAGGTCAGGAAATCATCACCAATACGAATACTATGTCTCAACCTGCTAATAAAAGGGATATACAGAAGTAATACCAAACACAGCATTGCGGCTTTCAGTAACGAGAAAGTGGGTTCAAGGATGGTAAGAAATATCAGCAAAAGAAACAGCGGAACAAACGAAAGCGCATGATAGCGACCTTTCAGCCTTAAGAATCTATTTAAAGCCAATTTCAGGAAGAGTAAAAGCGCTATCAGCACAAGAGGTATCCATAGAGAATAACCAACTATATTGATACCAAAACGGCTTTTCAGAGTCAGTACTATCAGATCGCGCTGCAAACCATATAAATAAAGAAAAGCAAACAGGAAGAACAGAATGTAATTACAAGCATGAACTGCACGAACATCTCCGTGGAAGTACCTTTCCAATAGTTTTCTGATATAATCCATCATCGTTTCCTTACTGACGTTTCAGCACTACAGCACTGCGGGCAGGGATATACAGACGCAGCCAAGCTTTATGGGAGCTCTTATACAACGGATCTGCAATTGTAAAATGTTCTACACTATCGTCAGCCAGCCCATTACCGCCGAAAAGTGTGCTGTCGGTATTGAGACACACCTCATATTTGCCCTCTGGCACTAGGATGCCATAATTATCAAAACTAGTTTGAGGATTGAAATTAAATACAAACAACAGCGAACCTCTGGAAAAGGCCAGTATCTGATCGTCGTCATTGCACCACCTCTCTCTTACGACAGTATGCTCAAAGCGTGGCACCATCCGAAGGGTGTCAAGCATGGCGTGGTCAAAACTACTGAGGTAATGGTAACACAACTCCTTATTATCCATCAGGTGCCACTGGCGGCGGGCATACTGATAACTCCACCCGTTACCCTCACGCGGAAAATCTATCCATTCAGGATGGCCAAATTCATTTCCCATAAAATTGAGATAAGCACCATTCATCGTAGAAGCTGTCAGGAGGCGTATCATCTTATGCAGGGCTATGCCCCGGTGAACAACATCGGTTTCGTCGCCAATACGAAAGTGCCAATACATATCGGCATCAATAAGACGGAAAATAATGGTCTTGTCACCGACCAGCGCCTGATCATGGCTTTCACAATAAGATACCGTCAGCTCGTCCTGTCGGCGGTTGGTCATCTCCCAGAACAAACTGCCGGGCAACCATTCCTCATCCCGTTTCTCCTTTATAATTTTTATCCAGTAATCAGGGATATTCATTGCCAGACGATAGTCAAAACCATAGCCGCCGTCACTCAGGGAGGAAGCAATACCTGGCATACCCGACACCTCTTCTGCAATAGTTATGGCATCCTTGTTTACTTCATGAATCAGTTGATTAGCCAGCATCAGATAACATATAGCATCGTCATCCTGATGACCATTGAAATAATCATCATAACTCATGAAACTCTCACCGATTCCATGACTATAGTAAAGCATTGATGTCACACCATCAAAACGGAAGCCGTCAAAATGATATTCCTCCAGCCAATACTTGCAGTTAGACAGGAGGAAATGGATGACCTCATTCTTGCCATAATCAAAGCACAAACTATCCCACTGATTATGAAGACGGCGCTGACCACAATGGAAATACTGACACGGATCACCTGCTATATTACCTATACCCTCCGTCTCATTCTTGACAGCATGACTGTGAACAAGATCCATGATAACAGCTATTCCCCGGGAGTGAGCCTCATCTATCAGAGCCTTGAGTTCATCGGGAGTACCAAATCGGCTTGACGGGGCAAAGAAACTGGATACATGATAGCCAAAACTGCCATAATAAGGATGTTCCTGAATAGCCATGACCTGAATGCAATTATAACCCGCTTCGGCAATACGGGGAAGTACTTGCGTACGGAACTCATCATAAGTACCTATACCCTCCTTGTCCTGCGCCATTCCGACATGACATTCGTATATAAACAAAGGAGAGCGAGATGGCTTAAAACGATGCCTGAATACAAACGGTTTCTCAGGATGCCATACCTGGGCACAGAATATAGCCGTTTGAGAATCCTGAACCACTCTGTCAGCCCATGCGGGGATGCGTTCCCCTGCTCCGCCCCGCCAATACACCTTCAGTTTATATAGTTGTCCGTGGCGTATAACATCCTCGGGAAGAACTATCTCCCAGTCTCCGTGAGCATTGATACGCTGCAGTCTGAATTCAGGTTTCTCTTTCCATTGTGTGAAATCACCGACAAGGAAAATTGCTGTGGCATTTGGAGCCCATTCGCGTAGCGTCCAATGAGCCTGAATCTTATGCAGGCCATAATACATGTATCCCGAGGCAAAACTGCTCAGGGAACCCACGTTGGCTATCAACTCTGCACATTTATCGGCAGCATGACGGTAACGCCCTTCTATGGCCTTACTGTAGGGTTCAAGATAGGGGTCTCTTTTAATTATTGGGAGCACATCCTGCGGATTCTGCAATTTGTCAGACTTTTTTACAGACATATTATATGGGATTATTCTATAGCTTTGCCGTGATCATAAGTGCCTTTGCGCAAGACAGCGCCATTACGATCCTTCTCCACAAATGCGCCATGCTTCACACCGTCCTTATAGGAGCCTTCGAAGCGACGGCCTTCTTTGTCCTCTTCAATACATTTACCATCCTTCAAGCCATTCTTGAAAGAGCCCTTAAACTTCAGGCCGTCAGACAAGCGGAGAATACCGTCACCGTGCATCTTTCCCTGCGACCACATCCCTTCGTAGACATCACCGTTTGACCAAGTATATGTTCCCTTGCCGTCACGCTGGTTGTTTTTCCAGTTACCGACATACTTGGAACCATTTTTCCAGATATAGGTCCCCTCACCATTCTGTTCTCCGTTGAGGAAGTTGCCGATATATTTGTTTCCGTCACTGAATGTAAAGATGCCTTTGCCTGTCCGCACACCTTCAACATAGGGTCCTTCATACACATTGCCATTTTTGAAATGGTATATTCCCCTGCCATGCTGCATGTCATTAACCCATTCGCCTTCATAGGTATCACCATCGGCATAAATGAAACTGCCTTTGCCATTACGCTGGTTATTTGCCCAATCTCCTGTATACTTTGAGCCGTCTGCCCATACGAAAGTGCCACGACCATGTTTCTTGTCGTCTTTCCATTCTCCTTCATAGTATGCGCCGTTGGAATAGACATATTTTCCCTTCCCCATGCGCTTGTCCTGATGCCAGCCACCTGTGTACTGGTCACCGTTATAATAAAACATCGTTCCCTCGCCATGCTGATAATCACGGAACCAGAAACCCTCATAGCGGTTGTTGTTCATGAAATAGTATGTTCCCTTACCATGCTGCTGGTCCTGGAACCACTCTCCCTCATATTTCTCTCCGTCAGTAAAGGAATATACACCAAAGCCCTGGCGTTTGCCTTTGACGTACTCTCCCTCATATGTGTCGCCGCTCTTGAATACGGTGCGACCTTTTCCCGAAGGTTTACCGCCTGAAAGATTTCCCGTAAACACAGAACCGTCCTTAAAAGTATATGTGCCGATAGTTATCTTCTGTGCCTTCACCCAGGCTGTTAACGTAAAACAAATGATATATATAATCAATTTCTTTGTCATCATCTCTTTTCTTTTCAATTAATAATCACCGTGAACTCTCAGAAACTCCTCCGCACGTTTCAGGTCTTCAGGAGTATCTATACCAATGGTTTCCTGTGAGGTCAACTGGGTTTTTATCCTGTATCCATTCTCCAGCCACCGTAACTGCTCCAGCGATTCAGCCAGTTCCAATGAAGACTGAGGCAGGGAAGTTATTTCCATAAGAACATCTGTCTTATACGCATACAGTCCTATATGCTTTAGAAAAACATGCTGCCTGGCCCATGAAGATTTTTCCTGTCCTCTGACAAACGGTATAACCGACCGGCTGAAATACAAGGCAAAGCCTCTGCTGTCCACCACCACTTTGGGAGAGTTGGGATTTTCAACAAGAGCCATGTCTGTATCGGGGTCAAAAGGTTTAACCAGCGTGGCTATCTGTGTTTCTTCATCATCGAAACATGATTTAATGGATTGGAGCTGAGAGGACTGGATAAAAGGTTCATCTCCCTGGACATTCACGACGATGTCGTATTGGGAACCGTTTTTCAGATAAGCCTCCCGGCAACGGTCTGTACCACTTCTGTGATTCTGGCTTGTCATAATGGCCTTGCCGCCAAAGGACTGTACACACGACATGATTTCTTCACTGTCTGTTGCGACTATCGTTTCTTCAAAGAAGGGCTTCACACGTTCATACACACGCTGTATGATAGGCTTTCCGCCCAATACTGCCAGCGGCTTAGCGGGGAAACGCGTTGAAGCATAACGCGCTGGGATAATAGCTATATACCGTTTATCTATCATTCTCAATTATTCGAATATCTCATTAAAATCATTCATCAAAGAATCAGCCTCAAAAGTCTCACCGCAGGAATTAAAATCCTCAGGCACATCAAACTTTTCCAAAGGAGAATAATTAAGTGATTTATCGGCATAGACCATCTTCATGTATTTTGCCCAAATAGGCAGAGCTGCTGCCGCTCCCTGCCCCACGGACATCTGGTCAAAATGAATATCACGATCTTCACCGCCAACCCAGCAGCCGGAAACAAGCCGTGGGACAAACCCCATGAACCATGCATCGGAGTTGTCGTTTGTCGTACCTGTCTTTCCTCCAATCTGGCCTTCCAGATTATACTTATACCTCAGCCTGCCACCTGTACCGCTATCTATAACCGCACGGAGCATTTCAATCATCTTATAGGAACTCTCCGCACTAATAACCTCATTCATACGAGGATGAAATTCTGCAACCAACTCACCTTCGTTGTTCTCAATTCTGGTAACATAAAGCGGTGCCACACGGATACCCTTGTTGATGAAAGCCGTATAAGCGCTTACCATCTCCGAGACAGAAATATCACAAGTTCCGAGACAAAGACTCATGGAAGGATATACATTCAGGCTTCTTATGCCAAACTCTCTTATAAGTTGCACTAAGGCATAGGGATCTAATTTGTCCATCAAATAGGCAGATATCCAGTTATTTGATTGTGAGAGTCCCCATTTCAAAGTCACCATTTCGCCGATACGGGCACTTCCGCTATTACGGGGTGTCCAAGGCTGCCCTGCCACCATATATGTAGTTTGGACATTGGGAGCCAAATCACATGGCGTAAAACCATTCTCCATCGCCAAGGCATAAAGATACGGTTTAATGGTGGAGCCAACCTGACGCCGCCCCATAGTAACCATATCATACTGGAAATAACTATAATCCAAGCCTCCCACATAGGCCTTCACATTACCAGAGAGTGGGTCCATCGACATGAAACCGGTGCGCAGGAAAGTTTTGTAGTATAGTATAGAATCCTGGGGGGTCATAATGGTCTCAACCTCGCCATGACTTGTATAAATGGTCATCGGCACTTTCTGCGTCTTGAAGAAAAGCTTAACCTCCTCATCAGACATGCCTGCTGCTCTCATAGAGCGATAGCGTTCGCTACGCTCAATGGCACGACGCATAATCTCCTGAATCTGTTTTTTGCTCAAAGAGCTGGAAAAAGGATTAAGATACTTCCCCACATGCTTTTCTTTTTCAAAGATAGGCTGGAGATAGCCTTCCAGATGCTCTCTCACTGCGCGTTCTGCATAACGCTGCATACGTGAGTCTATTGTAGTGTAGATTTTCAACCCGTCAGTATAAATGTTATACGGAGAACCATCTTTCTTAAAGTTCTTGTTGCACCAGCCAAACAAGGGATCAGTATTCCACGCAATGGAATCGTCAACAAATTCCTGACGCTGCCATGAGGCATAATTCTCACGGACAGGAGCCTTAGCCATCAAGATATGACGGAGATACTCCCTGAAATATGTCGCCAGTCCGTCACGATGAGATACTCTCTGGATATTCAATCCCAAAGAAGACTCCCTATACTTCTCATACTCAGATTTACTCAGGAAGCCCTGTTCCTCCATCAGACTGAGCACAACATTACGCCTTTCAATAACACGGGCGCTGTCACGCACCGGATTAAAATAAGACGGGTTCTTGCACATTCCTACCAGCATAGCCGCTTCGGGTACCGTCAATTTCCCAGGCTCCTTGTTGAAATACACCTTTGCAGCCGTCTTTATGCCTACTGCATGATGCAGGAAGTCAAAATAATTCAAGTACAACGTCAATATCTCCTCTTTGGAGTAATGACGCTCCAACTGGACAGCAATAACCCATTCTATTGTCTTCTGCAACACACGCTGGGTTGAACTTGCCGCATTCGACGAGGTGTACAACTGTTTTGCCAGCTGCTGGGTAATGGTACTTCCGCCACCAGCCTGTTTGCGTCCCAGGATACCACGTTTGACAACAGCTCTTACCACAGAACGGAAATCTATTCCCGAATGCTCATAAAAACGCTTATCCTCTGTGGCCACCAGAGCTTGATACACACACGGAGCCACTTCATCCTTTCTGGCAAATATGCGATTCTCATTCAGAGACCATGTCCCGAGCAATGCATTATCTGAAGATATAACCTGTGAAGCATATCTGCTTATAGGATTCTCCAATTCCTCAATAGGAGGAACATAGCCTATCCAGCCATAACATATTGCAGCAAAGAACAATGTCACCCCTATAATTGTCAAAGCAAAAAGAGCCCAAAGGATATGTATGAACTTCATTACAAATACTCGAATTATTTTACTTAGCAAAGATACAATATTTTTCCAAACTATACGCAGTTTTGAGCCATAAATAAGAGCAATAAATTTGGTGCCAGTCCCAAAAACATTTTTGTCTGATATTTATTCATGAAGAATAGTCACGACATATAGTTACCAGAAAAAAAAACGCCGACCAGTTTTTTGTCGTTTTTAGCTAATAATATTCATTCAACCCATACAACAAACAGCATTTTTTTGTAATTTTGCACAAGTTTTATCAAACAAGAACTACTTGACCTAATCAAATGGAAAGAGACAACACAATCTTCGAGATCATTGAGGCTGAATATCAGCGACAACTAAAGGGAATGGAGCTGATTGCCTCCGAAAACTTTGTCAGCAATGAAGTCATGCAAGCTATGGGCAGCTGTCTGACGAATAAATATGCAGAAGGCTATAGCGGCCACCGTTATTATGGAGGATGCATCAATGTTGACAAAAGCGAGACGTTAGCCATAGAACGGGTCAAGAGAATTTTCGGTGCAGAGTTTGCCAATGTGCAGCCCCACTCCGGCGCCCAGGCAAATGCAGCAGTATTCTTTGCCTGCCTGAAGCCTGGGGAAACTTTCATGGGCCTTAACCTGGATCACGGAGGTCATCTTTCCCATGGATCAAGGATAAACACTTCTGGACTTGTTTACAATCCCGTAGGCTATAATGTAAACAAGGAGACCGGACGTGTTGACTATGACGAGATGGAAAGCCTTGCCATCAAGAACAAACCGAAACTCATTGTCGGAGGAGCTTCAGCATATAGCCGGGAATGGGATTATGAGCGCATGCGCTCCATTGCCGACAAAGTTGGCGCCATCTTGATGATAGACATGGCGCATCCGGCAGGCTTGATAGCCGCAGGACTTTTAAAAAACCCTCTCAAGTATGCCCATATCGTTACTTCAACAACCCACAAGACACTTCGCGGTCCTCGCGGCGGCATCATCCTTATGGGCAAGGACTTTGAGAATCCGTTTGGCAAAAAGAACAAGAAAGGTGAGACCCTCATGATGAGTTCAGTCCTTAACAGCGCTGTCTTCCCCGGAATACAAGGCGGACCTTTGGAACATGTCATTGCAGCAAAGGCAGTTGCGTTCAACGAGATTCTGCAGCCTTCTTTCAAGGACTATGCCTTACAAGTCAAAAAGAATGCCTCAAAACTTGCAGAAGAACTGATTAAGCGCGGTTTTGACATCGTGAGCGGAGGCACAGACAACCATTGCATGCTTGTTGACCTACGCAACAAGTATCCCGAATTAACTGGCAAGATGGCTGAGACGGCATTGGTTGCTGCTGATATCACCGCAAACAAGAATATGGTTCCTTTT
This sequence comes from uncultured Prevotellaceae bacterium, assembly GCA_900318305.1. Lineage (GTDB taxonomy): Bacteria > Bacteroidota > Bacteroidia > Bacteroidales > Bacteroidaceae > UBA6382. Next base: position 8,691 of record ONKB01000130.1, read on the forward strand.
GACCCACGTTCTGCCTTCCAGACTTCCGGAATACGTCTCGGCACACCTGCCATCACTACGCGTGGCGCCAAAGAAGACATGATGACACTTATCGCAGAACTTATCGAGAAGGTTTTGAACTCTCCTGAAGACGAGAAGGTAATATCCTCCGTACGCGCCCAGGTTAATGAGACCATGAAGGATTATCCTCTGTTTGCATGGTAATGCTTTCACAGCTGGCAATCGCTTGAAAGCAGACTGAAATCCCTACTAAATTATTAATGAAGCCCGCCACAACAAATGGCGGGCTTCATTAATGCCAAAGGCCTGCAATCCTATCTCGCTATCTTCTTCTGACCATCTTGGATATAGACAGAGCCTTTTTCCAGTTGAGTCTCATCCACTTTTACACCTTCCATGTTATAAATTCCAGGAGAGGCTGCCTGGGGAGCATAAACCTTAGATAAGCCTGTCATCTGCAGATATTCGGCCTTAGCCTTCTCCAGCTGCTCCATAAAGGCCTCATTGGCATGCAAACGGGCAACCGTTGTCATTCCTACCACTCGGCCTGCCTCCACGTCACTTTCGTAATTATAACCGGCAATAACCCTGCTTTCTCCAAACTGATATCCACGCGAAAGAATCGTATCCTGACGGTCAATATTGATTTCTGCCAATATCAATGCCGTAGCCCATCCAATGGCCGCATGCTCAGAGACATACGAACTCTTTGATTTTGAAGAGCTCTCATTAGCGGCTATCAAAGTACTTTCATTAAACTGATCATAAGGACGTCTCCTCGGAAACTTCGCCTTAGCTGTTTGCGTGGCATTTGTTGCATCCTGACGTACCGTATTCAGCAGTCTATATATTTGGGGTGTCTTTGAGGACGACAAAGTCATACCAAATGCAGGAGTGAAAATTTTGCATAATATATAACCGGAAACCGACGCATCTGTCGTGGCATCATGTCCCCGTGTGCTATTACGAGTTGCCTTCCCCCATTGATACATCAACCAATCACCCACAAAACGCTGGCCTGTCGTATCAGGAGGAGGAGGAAGAAACTTTTCAGCATGGGGCAACTCTGAAACAGCCAGATATCCGTCCGCTTTAACTTCAGCTGAAAGTTGTAATAAGAATATAGCTACAACTAATATTATAATTTTTCCCATTTTGTTCTTAATTTAACAAATTACTTGACCTACTTCCCGTTATCTTGTGCCTCAGGAAGAAGATGATAATCAAACTCCTCCTCTTTAAGCATCGGCTTTGAGGCCGCCGACTTCTTTGCGAATTCCTGTTTTGCTTTTTTCAGCTGCTCCATAAAGGCAGGGTCAGCATGCAGGCGGGCCACTGCTGCCGATGCCACGCAACGACCTGCATCCACATCGCTCAACCAATGGAAACCGCCAATAGCACGGCTCTGACCATATTGATATCCACGCGACAGGATGGTATCCTGACGTGCAGGATTAATCTCTGCCAAAATCAGCGTCAGCGTCCATCCTTGTGCCGTATGACCCGAAGGATAGGAGCCATTCGTCCGCAAGCTCTCCTCAGAAGAAGGAACGGAAGTCGATTCCTCAAACTTCATAAAGGGACGCGTCTTCATGTAGTATTTCTTAACAGAGTTAGCCGCACTGTTACCGTCAACTCTTGCCTTGCTCAGCAGAGCATACAGCTCAGGGGTATTGCTGCTTGATATCGTCATACCAAAGGCAGGAGAAAAAGTGGAGCAGAAATAATTGATTGAAGTACTGGCATCCGACACGACCTGCTTTCCCCTGTCTGTAGGACGCATCGTTTTGCCCCACTTATAGGCAACCCAATCATTGAAAAATCTCTCGCCACTATAATCAGGAGGTGCTGGCAGGTATTTCTCGCCTGCAGGCATATCTGCTGCCGTCAGAAACGAATCAGCATAAACTGCCAAATGGCAAAATGAACACAAAAGCAATAATAGTGTAATCTTATTCATAAGCATATATTTTGCATCAAATTCCGTTCTTCTTTTCTGGTCACGCAAAATTATAAAAAAACTAATATACAAAAGGATTTTTCCAGACGTAATCTACATCATCTGCCACGTGGCAGAGACACAGATTCCACCAGCCCCATAAATATAAAGCCACAGTGGCTCCCGACAGGATTAGTGTCTCTCCGTTTACAGGTCCTAAAAAGCACAGATTCCCTCTAAGACAGACAGAATACAGCCCACCAGGCTATAAAATATACAAAACAAACAGTCACAGCCACATATACTCCCATGACCTTTTAGGAAGTAATGGCATCTGATCTACTTAGACACTATTTATCAGAAGACACAAACGACTCATAGGTGCCGTCATCATAGAACAGGCGTATTTCCTTGACACATCGCTTGATGATTTTTACCGGCTCATGAGCTGATTCTTGCCTGGGATTCTCAGGAAGACGATTCTCAGCCTGCTCAAAATTGAGTTCCGGCGAGAGTGAGGGGGCAAACAACGACTGCTGGCCTTCCGTTTCCTCAGTCAAAGGGTCAGATACTTCCGGAGATAGCTCATTATACATGTCACCTTCCCCGAAAAGAAGCCAATTGATATTGATGTTTGGGAAAGCTTTATGAATTGCCAAAGTATGGTTATTTGTCGGCTTGGTTCTTTCATTCAAAATACCCGACAAAGAACCGGGAGTTATGCCCAAAATTCGCGCAAAATCTTGTTGAGACATTTTGACCGAATCCATCAGTAGTTTTATTCTATCTTTTACGTCCATGATTTGTTAATATTTCCCAAGCCATGCAAAAAACGGCTTTTTTGTTAGCTTTGCAAAGTTAAATCTTTGTTTTGAATTACAAATACTTATTTTGAAATATTTTTATATTTAAATTTTTCTCGTTCTTAAATTGTAATTCACAATATTAAACCACTATTGTACCATATTCGTTTTCCTAAATTTACACCCCAAAAACGCAACTACATGCAACACTTTAGTATTTTTTGATAAACTACTGGATTTAATTGCTTTATTTATCGCAAAGCATCTATATTTGCATTAATTCGGGATCATATTGAATATTATTCACTCTTTCCTTTTTCTTTGGTTAAACAAGTTGTTGTATTCATACTGATTTTTAGTAATATACGAATACATTAAACCTCATTTCTGTAACTGAATTTACATTATTGATTCGATGCTTTTAATTTCGATATGCGTATTTACATATTGCACATCATGGAGATTTCTGGTCGTGCGATTTTGTTTTTCAAACACTCATATTCAAATCCGCTTTCTTTGTTTGACTTTTCAAATGTTTACACATGTTAAACGTATGGATTTTTAAATCGCAAAAGCTGAAAAAAGCTGAGAATTTCATATCCTCAGGAAATTGTGCAGAATTTTTTCACGGGAAAATCTCAGCGAGTAAAAACTGCCAAAATGACCACTAAAACCTCTGAAAATTAGCCCCTAACCTATCAAAAAAATTGTGTCGAAAATCTTTGGGATTTTGACACAAAACAGAGCAAAAAAGCACCCGATTTTTACTTATTCCAAGATGTAAGCAATGAGCTGTTTTAGGATATCACCATGAGAAATATTCGCGCCCCCTACTCCTTTGGATTTTTCGTCAGCTTTTTTAATCTCACCAATTATTCCCAAAACTTTTCTTGCCGAATAAGCCTTCATCGCAGGATAGATGTTTTTTTTCACCTGCCAATCTCGCATCCCGAGATAACTGGCTATTCCATCAATTGTCTTTTGTGGAGCATAATAGGCCATCATCAGATTGGAATAGAATCTGAACAACATCGGCAAAGTTGCCTGAATGGGGTTTGCCTTGGGATTTTTCTCAAAATATCTTACAATCTGGAATGCTTTCCTGGAATTCTTCTCTACAAGAGCATTCTGAAGCTCGAAGAAATTAAAGTCCTTGCTAATGCCTATGTTTTTCTCCACCAGTTCAGGAGAGACTGGAATATTCTCAGGCAAAGCCAGGAACAGCTTATCCAGTTCCCCATACAGCCTGACCAGGTCAGGACCAATGGATTCAGCTATCAGACTAACCGATTTCTCATCAATCGAGACCCCCTTCTCCCGGGCATAAGTCCTTATTAAGCCAGGCAGTTGGGCCTCGCTAACCTTTGCCGATTCAAAGACAACACCTAACGAGGATATCTGGGAGACGAATTTCTTTCTGCCATCTACAGTGCCATTCTTATATACTATTATCAGGATTGTGGAGGTTTGAGGATTCTGAAGGTAATATGCAATATCCTCAAGGCCTTTAAGGTCCTGTGCTTCCTTTATGATTACCAACGAGCGTTCTGCCCCCATAGGAAAACTTTGAGCGGCATTTATAACACTGTTGATATCTGTGTCGCCACCATAGAAGACATGCATGTTAAAATCCCTGTCTTCTTCAGGGAGGGCCTTTTCTATAATAGCCTCAGTTATTCTGTCAATATAATAATTCTCTACCCCCATCAGCAAATAGACAGGTTTTAAGTTGCCCGACAGGACATCCTTCATGACATCCTCGTAAGTCAGCATTTTAGAAGAAACCGCAGCCATAATAGTTTATTATAACACAATCAAAGGTATCGGTAATCAAGACCTCCGGGTTTCCTCTGTATCATACAGCATGACCCATCGGATATCGTCTCGATTTTGCGCATATCGTTCTTTATGCTTATATTTGCACCGATATTGCTTTAGAAATACAAATTTAATAAATGTTTGCATTAAATCTGCCTTCTTTCGAGGCAAATATTACCAACGTCAATAACCAGGCTCAAATATTTGACATTCTGAGACGGCGCTATGTTGCACTCACTCCAGAAGAATGGGTCAGGCAACATTTTATCCACTACCTTATAGAACATAAGCACTACCCCGCCTCACTCCTTGCAAACGAAATTACTATACAGCTGAATGGCATGGACAGGCGGTGTGACAGCGTACTGTACAACACAAAGGGCCAACCCATAATGATTATGGAGTACAAAAGACCATCGGTGAAAATCTCACAAAAGACCTTCTCCCAGATTCTGTCTTACAACAATGTGCTGAAAGTAAACTACATCATTGTCAGCAATGGCCTTGAACACTACTGCTGTCATATTGACTACACGACACTTAAAGCCACATACCTGAAAGACATACCAGAATACCTTTCCTTATAAGTGCCAAACTTTTAGGCTCGCTGGTATATTCCTGTGTTTAGATTTAGAAGCCTCACCCCTAGCCATCCCCCCAAGGGAGGGAAACATTAAGTTGCTTTAAGTCAAGCAAATACAACACCTCCTCTAAGTTAGAGGAGGTGGCGCGAAGCGACGGAGGCGTGTGTCCTCGTTAGCAAAGCAGCCCTCTTAAACATCTTAAGAAAAAAGCTGCTCCCCTAAGTTAGGTGGAGCTGTCATGAAATGACTGAGGAGTGTGTCCATCGCTAACAAAATGGCTCTCGTTAAGGTTATCGTTAAGGCTTTACCCTCCTTTGAGGGGATGGCCAGGAAGAGGCTCAGAGCGAGGCTCCTTTTTAGCCAAAAATAAGGGGTATTCTGCCTGAATACCCCTTATCCGTTGGTTATAATATTGAAGACTATTCTGATTTTTTCGCAGCGCGGCGACGAGTTTTCTTCTCTACTTCCACCTGCTTCTCCTGTTTGATACCAGCCAGTTCTGGGTCTACGAGGATACGTCCACAGTATTCACAAACTATTATTTTCTTATGGAACTTCACATCCAGCTGGCGCTGGGGAGCGATTTTAGCAAAACAGCCGCCACAAGAGTCACGTTCAACGACAACAACTCCCAAACCATTGTGAGAGCCCTTACGAATGCGCTTGAATGCCATCAGCAGACGAGGTTCTATCTTCTCCTCAAGCATTTTTGACTCTTCGCGCAATCTGTCCTCCTCAGCCTTATTCTCGCTGATAATCTCATCCAATTCAGCACGTTTAACTTCCAATTCCTGGATGAGTTCTATCTTCTCTTCCACATAACGGGCTATCATTTCATTCATTTCGGTCTCCTTCGGAGCATTGTCGCGAATACGTTTCTCACGCAATTCTATCTCAAGGTTCTGAAATTCAATCTCCTTTGAAAGATTATCATATTCACGGCTATTACTTACAGCGTTCAACTTCTCGTTGTGACGCTCTATGTTAGCCTGGAATTGTAATTTCTCCTCATTCCACTTGTTGAGGGAAAGATGGAGAGCTGCGACTTCCTCTTTCTTTTTAGCGATACGGATTGACAGACCCTCTATCTCGTCCTCCAAGTCCTGTACCTCCAAAGGCAACTCACCGCGGATAGTACGGATTTCATCTATCCGGCTCAATACTTTCTGTAATTCATACAGTTTCTTCAATTTCTCTTCTACAGTCATTTCTGTAGGCATTTTTTTCTCAGCCATAATATCTATATTTTTTATGATTATTTATACAAATAACAAATAGGGTTAGTATTCGTCTTGGATATGACGATCTTCATATCCGGATATGCTTCAGACAATATTCCTGACAACAGTTCCTTCGTATATTGCTCGCTCTGGTAATGTCCCAGCACAGCTATCTGTATCCTCTGTTCCAGTCCCATATACATGTGGTAATGCATCTCGCCTGTAAGGAAGGCATCCGCTTTCTGCCTGACGGCCTCCTCGAGCAGGAAAGCACCAGCACCTCCGCACAGCGAGACCCTTTGGACAGGGCGATTGAGCAATTCATTATGCATCAGGCATTCAACATGAAACTCACGCCTTATCATCTGGAGGAAATCCATGGGTTCCATCATCTCAGGCAACTCACCAATAAGGCCACTTCCGCCTTCCTGGGCATTGGGGATCATGAACCTCACACACCTTAGTCCGAGACGTCTTGCTATCTCAAAGTTAACCCCGCCGTCAGCATTATCAAGATTAGTGTGAACAGAATATATCGCTATATTTTTCTTCAAAGCCAGAGCCACACAGCGCTCAGGCAGCGAGGCGTCACTGATACATTTAAGTCCCTTAAACAACAATGGATGATGCGAAACAATCAGGTTACAACCCATTGTCTCAGCTTCCAATATCACTTTTTCTGTGACATCCAGACACAATAAAACCCCTGAGACTTCCGTGGCTGTTAATCCTATCTGCAAGCCAGCGTTATCATAACTCTCCTGCAGAGGCAGCGGCGCGAAACTTTCAAGGGTCGTTACGACTTCCTTTATGTTCACGAAATACTATTAAAACTGATTTGCCTGCAAAGGTAATAAAAATATTGCAGTTTTGATAACCAATCTCACGTTATTTGTCCAACAACATCTGTTTGTCACCTTTTACAACACAACCTTGACATTTGGTTTGACGTCATTTCGGCATTACAAGAAAGATTTGTATGTTGTTGATTTTACAACACTTACACATTGTCAGCAGTTCCTGTTCCACGACAACAAACCCACAAAAGTCATAAAAGCAGCATTTTCACTCTCTGAGATTTTAGTATTTGGAACAAAACCTGTATTGAAGTACGAAAATGAAAATCTCAGCAATTGGAATTTAGCTACTTTTTCAGTGATCTCCTCAAGGGAGGGTGAACTTAACCCTAACCTTAACGTTAACAAAAAGTCATTTTGCTAGCGAAGGACATACTTCCTCGTCACTTCGTGCCACTCCTCCTTGCTTATGAAGAGAGTTTTAAAGTTTCACGTTCATCATGTCAGGGCGCAACTTTTTTAGTGATGCGCAGCGTAACGGTGTTTTTGCTTTCATTGATTTCAAAGCATGAAATGGTACGTATGGGGCTGGTGATGCCTGACGGAAGTTTACTTACAGTCAGACAGCATCAGCAGCAGACGAAAATCTTGTAAAGACTGGAATCAATGAAAGTGTTTTTTCGGTTTTTTCTTCATTTACAATCTGTCAGCAAAGACAGGTATTTGCTAGTGAGCATTTTTTCAAATATTTTTTCTTATACAAAGGTGCACTATTCACAAATTTCCAACACAAATAGAGGTTATGACCTGACGAAATCGTATCGGGATTCAAGCAACAAAAATCCTCTGATATCAGAATTTTCTGCACAAAAATATAAAGCGGGTTGGATACATGAGAATCTTTTATATTGCTGATTTACAGATGTTCCAATATTTTACAACTCGCCGGCGAAGTCAGGAAAAGCCATGTTTTTGCCCTCTGAGATTTTAATATTTTGAGCAATCCATGTGGGGAAGGACAAAAAAGTCAGTCTCACCTGGTGAAAACAGGGCATTTCCCGTGAACATCAAATTAGCAGAAAACTGATAACTCATTGAAATAGTGCAATTTGACCCATTTTTCATTAGCCCCAGTGGGCCCATTCGGCCCATCACCCATAAAGCCTATTGCCCATTGCTTCATCAATTTTTTCTGCCTGAAGTTTTGTCCATTTTGGGACAAAGGCAAATCTT
>ONKB01000118.1 GCA_900318305.1 uncultured Prevotellaceae bacterium
AGCCTCACCACCAGCCTCATCCGGGTTTCGGTTCCTGATCCAGTCGAAAGAGAACCTGTCGAAGGATATCCTTTTCCTCTTCCATCTAAATCAGGTTGCTTTACAACAGAAAAGGATAACATTATGAAAATGCTATCCTTTTCTATATGTATAATCAAAGAGAATAACTACTATACCGGCATATTGCCATGTTTCTTGGGCGGGTTGCTCTGGTTCTTGTTCCGACAGCTCTCCAAGGCTCTGATGATAGCCTTCCGGGTATCTGACGGCTGGATAATATCGTCAATATAACCCAATTCTGCTGCACAGTATGGATTGGCGAATTTCTCCTCATATTCCTTGATACGTTCTTCCTGCTGTTCCGGAGTCTCCTTCCTATACAGGATGGATACAGCTCCTTTAGCACCCATAACGGCAATCTCGGCAGTGGGGTAGGCCAAATTGACATCTGCTCCAATCTGCTTGGAGTTCATCACGATATATGCCCCGCCATAAGCTTTGCGCGTAATTAATGTGACCTTGGGTACAGTTGCTTCTGCAAAGGCATATACAATTTTTGCTCCATGGCGGATGATTCCGTTATGCTCCTGTTTGATTCCGGGAAGAAAACCTGGGACGTCTTCAATAGCCACCAACGGGATATTGAAACAGTCACAGAAACGGATAAAGCGTGCGGCCTTGTCGCTTGCGTCAATATCTATTGCCCCAGCCAGGAAGTTAGGCTGGTTGGCAACGAATCCTGTGGTGCGTCCTGCCATACGGCCGAATCCGATAACAATATTCTTGGCATAGTTGGGTTGTATCTCAAAGAAATACTGATGGTCACAGATAGGGCAGATAATGTCTTTAATGTCATAGGGGATATTGGGATCTGTAGGTACGACATTCTCCAGTTCGTGACATTCTCGTGTCAGTTCATCGGTTGCAGGGTGGATGGGAGCATCTTCCATGTTGTTGCTGGGAAGGAACCCTATCAGTTCGCGGATAGTCATCAGGCACTCCTCATCGCTTTCGCAAGTGAAATTAGCCACTCCGCTTTGGGTGGAGTGGATATCTGCTCCGCCGAGAGTTTCCTTGTCGCATTCCTCGTTGGTAACTTGTTTGACAACGTTTGGTCCTGTGATAAACATCTGACTTTCATCTTTAACCATGAGGATGAAGTCTGTCAGTGCTGGGCTGTAACAGCTGCCTCCAGCGCAAGGACCCATAATGGCTGATATCTGAGGAATTACACCACTGGCCTGTACGTTTCTGTAAAAAATATGGGCAAATCCTGTAAGAGACTCGATGCCTTCCTGTATGCGTGCACCACCTGAGTCGTTGAGACTTATAATCGGTGCGCCGTTTCTTAACGCGGCATCCTGCATTTTTGCAATCTTTGTCGCATTGGCAGCACTGAGAGAGCCTCCCAGGACATTAAAGTCAAATCCATAGACAAAGACAAGCCTGCCATCTATCTTGCCGTATCCGCAAACCACACCATCACCGGGAACTCTTTTGTTCTCCATGCCGAAGTTCGTGCAATGGTGTTTTACATATTTATCAACTTCAACAAAGGTATCTTTGTCGAGTAATATGTTTATACGATCATATACATTCAGTTTTTTTCCGGCCATATCTTTATTCTTTGTTTAAGTTCAGGGTTACTAATATCTGATCAGCCATGACAGAGTCGTTAACAGCACACCTAATCTCATTGATGGTACATGCTTCACTGACGGTGATGTTGGATTGCATTTTCATGGCCTCAATGGTCAGTACGATATCATTTGGTTGCAGTTCCTGACCAGGCTGCACATAGATGTTGACAATCTTGCATGGCATGGGCGCCTTGATTTTGTCGTCCTGTTTTTCCAGGTTGCTCTTTTTGCGCATGCGCATGTATTTTGCCTGGCTGTCAAGCATATCTATCTCGTAGTTTGAATAGTTCAGTCCAACGCGATAGTGTTTGCCCGTCTCACTTTTTACCAATGTGGCATTATATGAGTTACCGTTATTCAAGATAGAAACCTGACCGTTAGGGAACATGCAGACATCTACCTTGTAGACTTTTCCGTCAATTTCTATTTCCACCTTGTTGCCGTCTTTGTTTAATAAGGTAACTTCGGCTAATCTGTTTCCAATCTGTATCTCCATAACGCTCGGTATTAAACTCTTAATACACCTTTCTGCAGCCCGAACGCACGCCATCTGTTTAATGCAGAGGATGTGTCCTGAGTGGAGTCGGTGTTTTCCTCATAATTCATCAGGTAGTCAATGTAGCTGGCTATGATAGCCATGTCTTCAGAGTCATTCTTGAAGCCGGGGCGCGGGCGAAGCCTTTCCTGGTTGACCTCAATGAATGAAGTGTCATAGTTGCCTTCCTTGAACTGCGGTACGTCAATGATGCGACGCAGGTAGCGGATATTGGTTACTAATCCTGTAACCTTGTACTCATATAGTGCACGGCGCATACGCTCAATGGCATACTGACGTGTAGTTGCCCATACAATCAGTTTCCCGATCATAGGATCGTAGTACATAGGGATCTCATATCCAGGATATACTGCAGAGTCGATGCGGATGCCGGGGCCGTGGGGTTCTGTCAGCTGTTGGATAATGCCTGGTGCAGGACGGAAATTGTTGTCGGTGTCCTCGGCACAGATACGGCATTCAATGGCATGTCCACGTTGGCGTATGTCTTCTTGCTTAAGACTCAGTTCCCTCCCTTCTGCAATGAAAATCTGCTGTTTGACCAAATCCAGTCCAATGACTTCCTCGGTAATAGGATGTTCAACCTGCAGACGGGTATTCATCTCTAGGAAATAGAAATTCTTGTATTTGTCAACGAGGAACTCAATCGTTCCGGCTCCCTCATAATTGACAGCCTTTGCTGCGGCAACGGCAGCCTGACCCATTTTCTGGCGCAGTTCATCGCTTATAAATGGAGACGGGCTTTCCTCAACGACTTTCTGATGACGTCGCTGTACGGAACATTCGCGGTCAAATAGATGGATGACGTTACCATGCTTGTCGGCAAGAATCTGAAATTCTATATGGTGAGGTTCCTCTACATATTTCTCTATATATACAGTGTCATCTCCAAAGCCCGACATAGCCTCGCTCTTTGCGGCTTGGTACATTTCAACCACGTCTTCTGCCCTGTGTACAAGGCGCATGCCTTTACCTCCGCCTCCCATGGATGCCTTGATCATTACAGGGAAACCAATAGCTTTGCAGACACCGATGGCCTCCTCAGACGAGTTGAGTTGTTCCTGAGTACCAGGGACAACGGGAACGCCTGCGGCAATCATGTGACGACGGGCCTGGATTTTATCACCCATATCGATCATTGTCTGAGGCTTGGGACCGATGAAGATGATGCCTTCTTCTTCGCAACGGCGTGCGAATTCTGCATTCTCACTCAGAAATCCGTATCCTGGATGAATGGCATCTACCTTATGTTTTTTGGCAACGTCGATGATTTTCTCTATGCAGAGATAACTTTCGTTGGATGGTGCCGGACCGATGCATTCTGCTTCGTTTGCGTAGAGTACGTGCCGGCTTGTCCTGTCTGCCTCACTGAAGACAGCAACGGAGCGAATACCCATCTCGTAGCATGCACGCATAACCCGAATGGCTATTTCTCCGCGGTTGGCAATCAATATTTTCCTAATCATAGGGTTGATTTAGAGATTTTTGTGTTTTTTGTCAAAAGCAAAATTAATGAAATATTAATTAGAAATTAATTTTATTGGAGGTCTTTTTTCAGTTCATCCCATTTCTCGCAGAACTCCTGCATGGAGTGGAATAATACATTGGCACCTTCATTAAGTAATTTCTCATCCTTCATAGGACCTGTATTGAGGGCAACGGTAAAAATGTTTGCGTTGACGCCGGAGCGTACCCCTAATGGTGCATTCTCTACAACGATAGCTTCCCAAGGGTGTGTATTGGCAAGTTGCAAACCTCTCAGATAAGGTTCAGGGTGAGGTTTACCTGTCTTGACATTCTTGGCGGTTACCATGACATCTCTGGTGAAGACACCTGGATAGTATTTTTGAAGCCGTGCCATCAGGGTGTCTTGTCCGCTGCCGGTGACAAGAATAATCTGGAAACCGTCTTTTCTGATTTTCTCCATCAGTTCCGCGGCACCTTTCATGGGAATGGTTTCTATATTGTATTTGTTGTAGATTTGGATCTTGTAGGCATATATCTCCTCAACTTCTTTCTCTGTGGCATTACGTCCTTTGTTCCGTTGAAAGAGAACGTCCAGTGTGGACTTTGCTGTCCGCCCTTCGTTCTCATATGCCTCGCTCTCTGTCAGTCCAAGGTGGTAATGGTCCGAAGTCTCAGCCCATGCCCTTGCATGTGTGGGCATAGAGTCAAACAGAACACCGTCCATATCGAAGAGAACGGCTTTGAGCTGTAATGTCTCAAAGCCGTGTACTCGCAGATAGTTCTTTACTTGTTCCTCAATCATTTAGAGTTCGCAAGTCTTTCTTTGATGGCCTTGCTTTCAGCCTCATAGCCAGGCTTGTTGAGCAGTGCGAACATATTCTTTTTATATGCCTCTACGCCAGGCTGGTTGAATGGATTGACATTGAGGATATAACCGCTTATGCCACATGCTTTCTCAAAGAAATAGATAAGCTGGCCGAGATAGTATTCGTTAATCTCTGGGATGATGATACGGATATTTGGAACACCGCCGTCTACATGAGCCAGCTGGGTTCCCAGTTCTGCCATCTTGTTAACTTCATCCACACGCTTGCCTTCCAGGAAGTTCAGGCCGTCAAGGTTTTCATCGTCGTGTGGGAAATATATGGTGTGTTTCGTTTTCTCCACACTGAGAACAGTCTCAAATATGCTGCGTTCACCGTCTTGAATCCATTGTCCCATGGAATGGAGATCTGTAGTGAAATCAACAGAGGCGGGGAAAATGCCTTTCTGGTCTTTGCCTTCGCTCTCACCATAGAGTTGCTTCCACCATTCGGCAATGAAATGCAGTTTGGGCTGGAAATTAGCGAGGATTTCGATTTTCTTGCCAAGGTCCATGTATATGGCATTGCGGATGGCCGCATATTGCGCACTGATGTTTTGGTCAAAAGGAATACTTGTAGAAGTAGCCTCTTCCATGGCCTTGGCACCAGCTATGAGTTGCTCTATGTCCAGCCCGGCACATGCTATGGGAAGAAGTCCTACAGGAGTAAGGACGGAGAAGCGTCCGCCTACGTTGTTTGGAATGACATAGCTCTTGTAGCCTTCCTGGTCGGCAGTGATGCGCGCAGCACCCTTCTTGGCATCGGTAATGGCAACGATGACTTTGCGTGCCATCTCTTTACCACGTTGGTCCTCACATTGCTTGCGAAGCAGACGGAATGCCAGGGCAGTTTCGGTTGTCGTACCCGATTTGGAGATGTTGATAACGCCGAAAGTCTTGTCTTTCAGGTATTCGCAGAGTTCTGCAAGATAGTCTTCGCCAATGTTGTTGCCTGCAAACAGGATGGTAGGGTTCTCGCCTTTGTTGGTTAACCACTCAAAACTATTGCTCATAGCTTCGATAACGGCGCGTGATCCCAGATAGCTGCCTCCGATACCTGCTACAACGATAACCTGGCAATTTTCACGGAGAATCTTTGCCTCAGCCTTGATGTCGGCCAGAAACTCGGGGGTCAGTGATGAGGGCAGGCTCACCCATCCCAGAAAGTCATTGCCTGGTCTGGTACCATCCTCTACTGCTTTGAGGGCTGACATGGCCTTTGGACCATAAGATTCATACAAGCCTTCTTTGAGGAAAGACTTGGCTTTGCTGATGTCTAATCGAATGTTATTCATATTGCTGTTGTTATAAGATTTCTGTAGTTGTGCGCAAACTGATGTTGTTGTCAGTATGCATGTGAAGATAAGGGTCAGGATTTTCATTCTTCTAATTTATCGAGCCATGCTGCAATGTCGTTGACACTTGGTTTCTCTGTCTCCAATTTGTATTTCTTTATGACTTCCCCGATTTGCATCTGTA
>ONKB01000098.1 GCA_900318305.1 uncultured Prevotellaceae bacterium
CCTCGGAAAATTTTTTCTGGAGCTTCGGGAAATTTTTTGTGGTTCTGGCAGTAAAATTTGCGCCCTGTTATACTGTATAGCGTAACTGCCTGGAAAACCAGCGAGAAAGACCATGGAAACGGCCCAAAAATGGGAGCAAGCGGAGCGTCCGTTTTTAAGGCTTGAAAACACGAAAAAAGCCCTGTTTTGTCCACTTTTGTACTTTAAAGTACCAAAAAGGACAAAAAAGCCTCACCCCGAGGGCGAGGGGAGAACAATAGTTGAGGATTTAGAGTTGAGAGTGTAACTTTGCTTGCGAAGACACACTCCTCTGTCTTTTTATGACAGAACCTCCTAAGTTGTAAATTCCTTGGATGAAATCTAATTTTTAATAGCTGAGGTTTTAATTCTCTCTTACTTCATAAGACCTTGTTTAAAATATTAAAATCTCAGAGGGTGAAAATTCAGTTTTTTTGACCGTTTTGGTAAGTCATAACATGGCATAAGTGGATTATATTCGGTTGTTTTTCTGTATTTTGCAAAATAGTCATGTCATTGTTTTTTACATCAATTTCAGGTTAAAAATGTGTCGTAAATACCTGTTATTTGATACTGAGGATGCAAGATTTTGCGATTTTCAATTCTTTTGCTGATAACAATAAAAAACACGCACAAATGTTAGTTTGTGCGTGTTTCAATATTGCTATAAGGAATGTCAGTAAACCAATCTTATTTTATAAGATATAACGAACTGATGGATTCGTTTTCTTCAAGACTCTTAATGGTATGTGCAATGAGTTTTGCAATGGAAAGGCGCTTAACTTTTGAGCATTCCTTATGAAATGGAATGGTATCGGTAAACACTATCTCTTCCAAAGCAGAGTCTTCAATGCGTTGTATTGCCGGACCAGAGAGAATGCAGTGGGAGGCAATGGCACGAACGCTGTTGGCACCCATGTCTTTGATGATTTTGGCAGCCATTGTAATGGAGCCAGCCGTATCAACCATATCGTCCACTAAAACAACATCATATCCTTTGACATCTCCGATAATTTGCATGGAAGCTACTTCATTTGCCTTTTCCCTGAATTTGTTGCATAGCACCAATGGGCATTGAAGGTATTTGGCATATGCGTTGGCTCTTTTTGAACCACCTATGTCGGGAGTGGCTATGCACAGGTTAGGCAGGTTGAGTGATTGGATATATGGAATAAATAAACTGGATGCATAGAGGTGGTCAACAGGAATGTTGAAAAAACCTTGTTCCTGATCAGCATGAAGGTCCATGGTTATCAGACGGTTAATTCCTGCCACACTGAGTAAGTCTGCTTCCAATTTTGCTGCGATGGAAACTCTCGGCTTGTCTTTGCGATCCTGTCGAGCCCAGCCATAGTAGGGGATGACTGCAATTATGCTTTTTGCTGATGCCCGCTTAGCTGCATCAATCATTAACAGTAGCTCCATCAGATTCTCAGAACTGGGATTTGTGGAGTTGACAAGATAAACGTTGTGTCCTCTGATAGACTCTTCATATCTAACACAGAATTCTCCGTCGGAGAAATGCTGAATCTGCATTTTTCCCATGGGTATTCCAAGCTCCTGACATATTTTCTCTGTCAGATATAAGGAGTTTGTTCCAGAGAACACGCTGAATTGAGGTTTTTCGCTCATTTTGATTTTTTGATTTTAGAAGAATTATTTGTTTCGTTGAGACTCAAAGACTAATTTCCGATAAGGATATAATGGTTCCTTTTTCCGTGTGCAAAATTACATTTAAAACTTTAATCAGAGAGTATGCCGAATATGTTTTTTCAGTTTTTTATTCCGCTTGCAGATACCATATGCCACTGTCATATAATTTCACCAGTTGAGGATTCATTCCCTGATTGATAAGCCATTCTCCGCTGAAAGTCTTAGTATCGCCCCAAAATGATGGTGCGGTAGTATTCAGTTCCGTTACTTTATATGATTTGTTCTTGTCCAAACCATACATTCTGACTAAAGGTGTCTTTGTCCTGCCTTGATATTTAATGCAGTATGCAAAAACGACAGCCCGATTTTTATCCTTGGATACATACATGAGGGCATAGTGATTGCCGTCGTATGGTGAGATAAGGCGATACAGATCACCGTTTTCAACCAAATCACGGTACGTCCTGTATGATGCAATGGCCTTTTGTGCAAATTGGTATTCTTCAGTTGTCATTGCTTTGGGTTGCAACTCCATGCCCAGCCGTCCTGCGGCAGCGATGTCGAAGCGGAATTTCAATGGTGTTACATTGTTTGTCTGGTGGCTGGGTACTGCCGAGACATGCGACCCGGTGGTACATGCAGGATAGATCATGTTTGTGCCATATTGTATGAAAATACGGGAGAGCCCCTCTGTATTGTCAGAGGTCCAGACTTCGTCAAAATAGCCTAATGCCCCATAGTCAACCCTTCCTCCGCCACTGGAGCAAGACTGCACGATGACATTCGGATATTTTTCCCTTATCCGTTTTAGTACACTATACAAGCCTTGTATGTAGTTGATATAGAATTCACTTTGATTCTTCAGATATGCAGAACCGAGACTTTCAACATGTCGGTTGCAATCCCATTTGATATAATCAATCTTGTTGATGGCGAGTTTCATTGTCTCATCAAAGACATTGAACACAAAGTCTTGTACTTGAGGGTTGCAAAGGTCAAGTATCCATTGGTTTCTCGTTGTTGTAACTTGTCTTCCTTCAGATTTTACAACCCATTCGGGGTGTTTTCTGGCGAGGTTACTTTTAGGGTTTACCATCTCGGGTTCTATCCAGATGCCAAATTTCAATCCTTTGTGGTGTGCGTAATCTGCCAGATAGCTTATGCCTTCGGGAATCTTTTTGGTATTCAGCTGCCAATCGCCCAGGCCTTGTTGGTTGGAGTTGCGGGGGAAGTCTGTACCAAACCATCCGTCGTCAAGAACAAACATCTCCAGTCCCATATTGGCTGCGTCGTCAATCATTCCAGTCAGTACTGGGGTGGTGAAGTCAAAATACGCTCCTTCCCAGCTGTTAAGCAGGGTGGGAGCCATCTTGCCTTTAGAGTAAATGCCATAGTTGCGTGCCCAGTTGTGCAGATTCCTGCTTGCCTGACCTGCACCTGCTGAGGAGAATGTCCATATCATGTCGGGTGTCGTGAAAGTCTGTCCTTTCCTTAGCGGGTAAGTGCTGTTATATGGATTGATTCCACAAAGTATGCTCAGACGTTCAAATTCGTCAACCTGAAATGCCAGTTTGTAGTTGCCGCTCCATGCGAGGGCTCCAGCGATGACCTCACCGTGATTCTCGTTAAAATTCTCAGTGTCTAAGCTCAGCAGGAAGGAGGGATTTTCTGTATGAGTCGTACGTACCCCCATTTTGTTGTCAATGATTTTAGTCCCGTGAGTCAATACCTCTTGCGCAAGTTGCATCTCGCTGGCCCAGGCACCATGGAAGTGGGTGAGCAAATATTTCCCTGCCTTGATGTTTATTGCAGAAGAGGCATAGTTCTCTAACGTGACTTCCTTGTTACCTTTATTGGTTATCTCGGTATGGGCAACGATAACATCTTCCTTGCTGTATGAGATGTAAACCAATCTGACCTCCAATGATGTCTTGGGGTCTTGCATGATAATGCTTGTTTGAGTTACCCCTGGGCGTATATCAGAGATGGTATGGGAGATATATTCCAATTCTGTGTTAACATCATTGTCTGAATACTTTACGGAAAGAGCTGGCTCGTTGTAGAAACGTCCTCCACGGGTAGGATAGGCCATAGGGTCAGTTCCGTAGTCAATCCTGCGGTAAGAGTTATAGCCAGTATATTGCCCAGTGTCGCCTACTTTTAATCCATAATGCATGAACATGAGTCTGTTGTCCTCATTGATGTGGAGGATGATACATGTATTGTCGGTGTTGACACAGATATATGGGTCGGTAATGGCGTGACTCAGAACGGCTGGTGTAATGAATAATAAAAATAGAAGAATACGTCTCATCTCTGCTAAAAAATGTTGGTTAAAAGCTTTCTATATAGCATGTTATTTCCATACTGGGTCATCTGGGTAAACGGGAGGTGTGTCGTCAGCGTACACGGTGTTGCCAGGCTGGAAGGCATCGGTGTCTATGAAATTAGTTTGCTGGTATTTGTTGCCGTACGGATCTGTAGCGACGATTCTGATTTTTGCATGAGGATCAGACATCTTGTACATAAACATATGGGTACAAGAGTTAATATAGCTGTTGCGGTTACTTGTACCAATATGTCCTCTTCCTACTACCCCTGTGTTATAGCCAATAGCCCACCAGTCTTTACTGGATTTGAGCGATGGATGCTGGTCTTCCTTGTGGGTTGGTGTCATGCGATCCATCATGCCTTTATATTGATTGTTCTCATATACCTCCACTTTCCATTCCTCGTCCCAGGCGAAGACATTTGCCAGTACGATGTCTTTGCCGAATGGCAATTGACATTCCTCGTACGGACCGCCGAAACGGCTGTTGCCATGATACATGCGGATTTGGAAATTCTTGTCAAAACCTGTACTCTTCCAGAATTGGTTTATGATTTTATTTCCGCTAACTGTAACGACCTTGTATCCGTTAGGTGTGCCGTCGCCGTTGCAGCGGGACCACCACCAACAACCTGATGCTGCGGCGAGGTTGTACTCTTTAGTTCCGTCCTCATGGCGGTAAAAAGTATTGGTGTGTATGTGTCCAGAGAAAATAACCCGGTTTTCAAAACCTGCAAGCAGGGCAAGCAGGGCTTTTTTATTCTTCATGCTGTAGACGGGGATGTGACAGCAGAAGATAATCAGTTTATCTTTAGGAACAAAGGAGAGGTCTTTTCTGAGCCAGTTGATTTGTTCCTCAGATAATTCTCCATGATATTTTGAAGCTGTGTTAAGTACGTCATACATGACATTATCCATTGAGATAATATGTGCTGATCCTCTGTTCCAGCTATAGTTGATAGGACCAAACAAGTCCTCAAACATGCGTTTGAAGCGTATCATGGCATTAGGATTCTGTTCGTCCAATGCCAGACCATTATACAATTGGTCGTGATTTCCGTTTGTTTGGAATACGGGCATGCCGATGTTCTCTTCCCGCATCTCTTCCTTCATGAGAGGTAGTATGTAGGTTGTGTTGAACTCTCCCTCGGTGTAGCCTATGTCACCCAGAGTTATGCCGTAATTGGGTGTACGGGTCTTCTTGGCGAATTTTTTAATGTCGGCTACTGTCTCACAGTGAAAACGTCTTACGTGGCGAATATTCTGACATTGAGGGTCTGCCATGAAAAAGATGCTGAATTCTTTGTCGGCACCTTTTTTCTTGGGGATAAGAACAAAGTTGTAAACTGAGTCGCGATCCAGTTTCTTGAAAAAAGTAGGGGTGCCGTATCTAAGTGGAACCTCGTATTCGGCGGGAATGGAATAGTGGACATAGTAGGCTGCCTCATGGCGCGTAAAACGATAGTGCCCTTTAGAATCAGTCTGTACACAACTGTATCCGTCACTGATGACGATGCCTTGCAAAGGTCTGCCTTGGGTGTCGGTTACGGTACCTTTTACTTCCATGGTTCTGGCATTAATAGTTGCCGTTGGGCACGTCACAATGAGAAATGCTAATATAATACTCTTTACATTCATATAATAAGGAATTGAAATTATCACAAAGATACTAAAAAGAATATAGAAATAGTGGGTTGTGGTAAGAATATGGAAGAGGAAAATGTAAATGAAAATAAAACTTTTTGCAAGTATTTGTATAACATGTCAACAATTAAGCCTATAATTAATACAAGATGTGAAAAATGAGGTTTAGCGGTATTCAATAAATGGATAGGAAGCCATCGAAACGGAACAAATATCCCTGTCTAAGCAAAAAAGGACACATAGAAATGTGTCCTTTTTTACTTGTGCTATGTTGAAGCTTGGTGAGGAAACTCCAATTATTTGTTAGAGTTATCTTCGACCACTTTGCTCAGAGTTCCTGTAGCCTGATTGAAAAAGACTTGTGTAGAAGTTCGCTTGTTGAATAACTCATTACTCAAGACTTCTACTCTGCCAAATTGAGCGATAGGGGTAGTTATGTCAATATATTTATTCGCACGAGAATAGATTTTGACATTAGCGTCAGAAGCCATATTGTATCTTACGGCTTGTTCGTCAGTCTTTTTCTTCTTGGGATCGATTTGTTCTGCTGGAATCGTCTTCAAGTCAGTAATGTCAATGTAAATGGGTTCTCCTGCCAGATTGTCGGGTTCAACTAATCCATATTCCTCCGAAAACCTGAAAAGGATCTCTTTCTTCAGATTCTTGGAAGGTGTGAATGTAAAAGTATAACTCTTTGTCTCTTTCTCCTCACTCCCTTTGAACATCTGCAACAGAGCTTCTTCCTGCTGGTTAAGTTGCTGTATCATCAATTTAAGTTGTTCTCCATCCTTAGGCATATTCTCAGCCTGTCCTTTTGTGAGGTCGCTTCTACTCTCCCGGATGTCATAAATCTCGTTTGCTGTCAATTCAGCCATTTTGTTGATGCTGCCGGCATATAAGATTTCCTGGGACATATAATCCTTGGAATTAAGCTTGTTACTTTCAGTCTTATGAATCTTGGGGTCAAGGATAATCTTTTCCTCTTCAGAATTAGCATTGATGGAGAGTATTATTCCCGATTTTGTTAAACTCACCAATGGGGCAATTGTTGCCTTTTTAAGGGGTATAGAATAAACTTTTGATGTGTCAGGGACACCGTAAGGGGTTATCTGGATATTGTCGATTTTCCAGTTCCTGACAGTCTCTTTGACAACATTGTTTAGTTTTAAGTATCTTCCAGCATATGAGTTCAACTCACCGGGATGCTGGGTTATGCATGTGGCGACTACCGTTATGCTTAGTTCTGTCTTGGGAAGATAGTATGTTACTCCTTCTGTTGTTGTCCCGGGAACGTATGGAAGTACAATGGTTTGAGCATTGGATATAGCAGATGCTCCCAATAGAAATGTTGACAATAATAAATTAATAGTTTTCATCAGGAATATAATTAACTGTTAATGAGTTGTAGTCGCATATAGATATGCTGAATTTTTTAGTTCTTTTATTGCTTCAGGGATGCTCTGTATTAGATCCATGACATTCATGCCTTCTTCTGTATATTTCTCTGCGGCAATATCACCAGCGAGACCATGTATGTAACATCCAAGCCTGCATGCGTCTTTTGCAGAATAGCTTTGTGCGAGAAGAGACAGCAAAATGCCAGTTAAAGCATCACCGCTACCTGCTGTTGCCATTCCAGAGTTACCTGTGATGTTATAGAACACAAGTCCGTTTGGACAGCAAATGGCCGTGTAATGGTTTTTCAGTATGATATAAATCTGTAATCGGCGTGCCTCTTCACGGGCAATGCAGAGCATCTCATAATCAGAGTTACTCTCACCAAACATACGAGAGAATTCCTTGGGGTGTGGTGTCAGAATGCTGCCTTTGGGTAATTGCTGTAACCATCCTTTGTGGCTTGACAGAATGTTTAACCCGTCGGCATCAATGACAAGTGGCTGGGTCGTATGTGCAATCTGTTCCATCATGGCAGCTGCCGTCTCGTTTTTCTGTCCGATTCCAGGACCGATGGCTACAGATTGATATTCATTGACATCTTCTGCAGTAGTAAATAAATAATTGTCTGTATCATTGTGAATAATTGCCTGCGGTACAGAAGTCTGAAGAATAGTATTGTTGGCAGCAGGGGAGTGTATGGTAAGTTTACCCATACCACATCTCATGGCAGCCTGTGCAGCTATGATGGCTGCGCCTGCCATGCCGTATGAACCGGCAATCAGTAAACCATGGCCATAGTCTCCCTTGTTGCTAAAAGGATTCCGGGGTCTTAACAACTTCCTCATGTCTTCCTCTTCGTCAAGAATGTATTGCGTCTTAATATCAGGACAGCCACTATTCTCCAACCCGATATCAATGATTTTACACTTACCAATATACTGCTGACAATCAGCTAGTAAGAATGCAGGTTTAAGTGCATGTATGGTGAAAGTATAATCAGCATGAACTATCTGGTTGGGAAGGGTGTGTGAGTTGTCTTCACAATGCATGCCAGAGGGAATATCAATAGAAACAATCGTTGCCTTACAGTTATTGATGAATCTAAGTAATAGAGTAAAGCTGCTACTTAGTGAGCCAGATAATCCAATGCCAAACAATCCGTCAATAATGAGGTCGTTAGGTGTTATCTTAGGCAAATCAATTTTTGTTGATATTTCATGGAACACAACCTGCGGGCAGGTAGAAATCAGTCTGTCGCGATTTGTTTCACATGCGGGGGAAAGATGCCCGTTTGTATTAAACAGAAATACTTCAACATTGTAGCCAGACTGAGATAATATACGGCTAACAGCAAGAGCGTCCCCTCCGTTATTGTGAGAACCAGCAAAAACTTTTACGGATGTGTCGGTGCTCTTAAGAGATTTTATTTCTTCACAAATGGCGTTAGCCGCCCGTTCCATGAGATCAATAGGGAGTATTGGCTCATTTTCGATAGCAAAGGCTTCAATCTCTTTAATTTCTGATGCAGTATATATTTTCATTAGATCAATCTTCAGGTTTTGCTATAAAAATACGGAAATCAAATTTTGGCCCAAGTTGATTTGTCGTAATGTGATCAACTCCCATATTGGTAAAACGTTTGAAGTCAATGAGATTGTCTACAGTCCAGATTTTAACATAGAAACCTTGTTCATGGACATAGTTTATGATTTTTTGAGTAATCAGATTCTGCCGGAATGAGAAATCTGCAAATCGGGCTCTTCTGGCGACTTCCATACCTTTTTCTACATCGTTTAGACCAATACAGTGAATGGATACGATAACATTTGGGTCAATATCTAAAAGTGTCTTCAGATTTTCTGCGGTATCACAAAAGATAGTTGAGCCAAGCATTCCGTATTTCTTAACCAGATTATATACAATATGGTAGTTGGAGTTAGGAAAACGTTCTTTGTTGGCACAGTCAAGTTCAATAATCACATTGTTTCTCCTGCAAAGCAACAAGGCTTCTTTTAAGGTCGTAATGCCGGTTCCTGCAAATTTCTTATCTGTCTTAATGCCAAAATCCATGACAGACAAGTCTTCTACGGTATAGTTTGAGACCAGTCCTTTTGCAGTGCTACAACGGTCTACCTTGGGATCGTGTGATAAAACGGGAACACTGTCTTTGGAAAAAGCCACGTCACATTCAATGATTTGGAATCCTTGCATGATGGCTTCTTCTATTGCTAAGAAGGAGTTCTCTGGGAATCCCTTATAACCACGGTGACTTTCGGCTTGTTTGTCCCAGTACCTGTAATTCATCACAACTTCCTGGCGCGTCCCAGTGTTGTTCTCTGTCTGAGTAACGTTCTTCTTTTTCTTTGCTTGAGTATTGAGACAAATAGATGTGGATAAGATGATTAATAAGACATAAAAAACTTTGTTCATAATTATAGGTTTTTATAATTGTTCTGAGGTGATTTCTCTAATTAGTGGTCTGCAGTTGTACTGTGATGCCATGACGTGTCCGTATGCGCCTCCTGATAAGAGTGCGATAATATCGCCTCGTTGTGTCTGTGGCAGGCTTACATTCTCTCCAAACACGTCGGTAGACTCACATATTGGACCTACAAGATCATACTTCTCTTCAGGCTTGTTGGATGTGAGATTAACGGCTTTATGATACGATTGGTATAATGAAGGTCTGATTAAATCGGAAAATCCGGCATCAACAATTGCGAACTGCTTGACTTTGGCTTTCTTGACAAAGATAACACGTGTTATCAGTGCGCCGTATTGTGCCGTCAAAGCTCTACCCAACTCACAATGAAAAGATTGGTGAGGGCGTAGTTTTAGATAGTCCTTGAATATATTAAAGTATGATTTGAAGTCTGCGATAGGTTTCTCTTGTGGGTGGTTGTAGTCAATACCGAGACCACCTCCGATGTTGATGCTGTTTGTCTGAATATGCAGGGCCTCAAGTGACTCCTGGATATCATTCACTTTCAAACTCAATGCCTTGAAACATTCCATGTCCAAGATTTGTGAGCCGATGTGGAAGTGTAGCCCGTAATATTCTACGTTGGATAATTCTTGAATCATCCTGATTGTTGGTATCAAGTCTTCCAGTGCGATGCCAAACTTGTTCTCTTCTAATCCGGTTGTGATGTTTTTGTGAGTATGGGCATCAATATTGGGATTTACCCTTATGGCAAGGCGAGCTGTTTTTCCACGTTCTTTTGCCAATTCATTGATAACCTCAATCTCAGGAATGCTCTCAACATTAAAACATAAGATATCGTTGTCAAGTCCGATAAGAATCTCCTTGTCAGTCTTGCCGACTCCTGCGAATACAATTCTGTCGCCGCAGAAACCCAGTTCGACAGCCCGTTGTATTTCTCCTCCGCTGACAGCATCAATACCAAATCCGGCTTGGTGGACATATGATAGAATAGATGCGTTGCTATTGGCCTTCATGGCAAAGTGAACCATGGCATTAGGAATGACTTGGGAATGCTGTTGCGCCTCCTTGAAAGTCTGTTTAAGGAGGTCTATATCATAGAAATAAAACGGTGTTTCTGTTTTCTTGAATTTGTCGATATATTTGTTTAATTCCATTCCTAAATAGAATTGTTGATGATATGTTGTTCTGAAAAAGTATATTGTAATGCACCTGGAACAAGTTCAATGAGCGATGTATTGTGGGTAGACATGATGATGGTTGTGCCTCTGTCGCAGATGCTTTTGAGGATTTCCACTATCTGACGGCTTGCCTCTGGATCCAAGTTTCCTGTCGGCTCATCTGCAATGATGATTTTTGGGGTGTTGAGGATAGCTCTTGCGATGGAAATCCGCTGCTGTTCGCCTCCAGATAACTCATGAGGATAGTTGTCTGTCTTCGTTTCAAGATTCACGGTTTCAAGTACTGCTTTTATCTTACTCTCTATATCTTCCTTCTTTTTCCAGCCTGTTGCTTTCAGCACAAATGCCAGGTTGTCATAAACTGTACGGTCTGACAAGAGTTGAAAATCTTGAAAAACGATTCCAAGCTGTCTCCGCAAAGCTGGGGTGTTCTTGGGTTTGATGGATAGAAGGTCAATGCCTAAAACTTCTGCTTTTTCTCCCTTCAAGGAGGCAGAGGCATATAGGCTTTTCATGAAAGTAGATTTACCTGAACCTACAATTCCTGTCAGGAAAATAAACTGGTTCTCACTGACTTGGAAATTAATATTCTTCAAGATGGTATAGTTGTCTTGAAGTATATCAACGTTTTGATAATCAATAATCATATTCTATTAGGTGAGAGTTTCTAATGTTTCTTCCAGCCTGGTTTATGGCGTTCAATGAGTTCCTTGCAGATATCTTCTATTCTCAGTCCTTTGGATGTCAGAAGGACTATCAGGTGGTAGAACATGTCTGAGGCTTCGTAGAGCATTCTTTCATTGGTGCCATGAACGGCTTCAATGACTGTCTCCAAAGCTTCTTCACCGACTTTTTGTGCCATCCTGTTCAAACCATCCTTAAAAAGTGATGTTGTGTATGAGCCTTCAGGCATTTCTTTGTATCTGGTTTCAATAAAATCCTGAAGTTCAGACAGGAATAGGAGAGAATTGTACTCGTTTTTCTCTCCCCAACAGGTATCTGTTCCTTTATGGCATGTGGGACCTTCAGGATGGACTTTTACTAATAAAGTATCATTGTCACAGTCATTCTTTATATCTACCAGGTGTAACCAATGTCCGCTTTCTTCGCCCTTGGTCCAGAGACAATTTCTTGTCCGGCTGTAAAATGTAACCTTTTTTGTTTCAAGAGTTTTCTCGTAGGCTTCTTTGTTCATGAAACCCAGCATGAGAACATTTTTTGTTTCCGCATCCTGTATGATGGCAGGTACAAGTCCATTCATTTTGTTGAAATCTATATCCATGGCTTATATTCTTACATTGATACCTTCTGATTTGAGGTATTGTTTTAATTCTAAAATACTTATCTCATTATAGTGGAAGACACTGGCGGCTAAGGCTGCATCACTTTTACCACTGACAAATGTATCCCTAAAGTCTTCCATTGAGCCTGCTCCACCTGAGGCGATGATAGGAATCGGTAGCGTGGTGGACAATCTGGCCAAGGCGTCGTTGGCAAATCCGTGTTTTACCCCGTCATGGTCCATGCTGGTAAATAGTATCTCTCCTGCGCCTCTGTCGGCTACCTCTGAAGCCCAGTCAAAGAGTTTCCTCTCAGTCTTAATCCGTCCTCCGTTAAGATAGCAGTACCATTCGCCGTCTTTTTCTAATTTGGCGTCTATGGCAACGATACATACCTGAGAACCGAAATGGTGGGCAACATCATTGATGAGAAGAGGATTCCTGATAGCTGCGGAATTGATGCTAACTTTGTCTGCTCCAGCATTAAGCATCTTGTCTATATCTGATAATTCGTTGATACCACCTCCTACAGTAAACGGGATGGAAATTTTTGCGGCAACCCGTTTGACCACGTCGGTGAATGTTTTTCGTCCTTCATGACTTGCTGTAATATCCAGAAATACAAGCTCATCCGCATTCTCTTCGCTGTATTTCTGCCCGAGTTCTACAGGATCCCCTGCCTGGCGGAGATGGATGAAATGGGTGCCCTTTACGGTCTGTCCGTTTTTGACATCCAAACAAGGTATTATTCTTTTTGCTAGGCTCATGATCGTGGACGATTAGTTGGATTTAAAAAGATTTCTGCAACTTCCTTCAAGTCAAGGGTGTTCTCGTAGATGGCTTTGCCAATGACGACATTGGGGATGCCGGCATCGTTCAACTCTATAAGGTCTGACATCCCGCTTACACCTCCGCTGGCAATGAGTTCGCATTTGGGGTAGTGTTTCATGATCTGTTTGTATAAGTCTATGGATGTCCCGCCCAGCATGCCGTCTTTGCTGATGTCAGTACAGAGAATGTAGATTATACCCTGGCTTATATAGGAGCCAATGAAGTCAAACAATTTGAGTTTACTGCTTTCTCTCCATCCGTTAATACAGACATATCCGTCTTTCACATCGGCTCCAATAATGATATGTTCTGCCCCATATTGCTGTATCCAGCCGCTTACTGTGGCAGGGTCGTTCACTGCCAGGCTGCCGATGGTTATTAAGCTGGCACCGCTGTCAAGGACAGCTTTTATATCCTCTTCGCTTTTGATGCCGCCCCCAAAATCAATGCTGAGACTTGTCTCCTTGACAATTTGTTGTAATGTATGGATATTGACAACGTGCTGTGATTTGGCTCCGTCAAGGTCTACAAGATGAAGTCTGTTGAATCCTAAGTCTTCAAATCTCTTGGCCATATCGACAGGAGAGGAGTCGTAAATTGTCTTTGAATTATAGTCTCCCTTGGAAAGCCTGACACATTTCCCTTCGATAATATCTATGGCAGGTATGGGGCTAAGCATTATTCTGAACTATATTTAGGAAATTCTGTATGATTTTTTCCCCAATACCACCGCTTTTCTCGGGATGAAACTGTGTGGCATAGAAGTTGTCTTTATGTAATGCGGCACTGAAAGGGTGGATGTAGTCATTTGTAGCAATGGTATACTTTGTTACAGGTACATAATAACTGTGAATGAAGTATACGAAACAATCTTCCTGCAATCCTTTGAAGAGAGGAGAATGCAAGTCTGTAAGAGTGTCCCATCCCATGTGAGGGATTTTCTGGTCCTGTTGGGTCGGAATGAAGCGCTTTACTGTTGTGTCGAATATGCCCAGACAAT
This sequence comes from uncultured Prevotellaceae bacterium, assembly GCA_900318305.1. Lineage (GTDB taxonomy): Bacteria > Bacteroidota > Bacteroidia > Bacteroidales > Bacteroidaceae > UBA6382. The sequence goes on from ONKB01000098.1 coordinate 13,778, forward strand.
CTGTTTCTCCTTCCTCACTATGGTCGCAAAGAAGTTGCATGCCTATGCAAATGCCCAAAACAGGTTGAGTCAATCCTTTTATGACACTATCCAACTGGCGTGAACGGAGATACTCCATAGTCTTCTTGGCCTCACCTTGTCCAGGAAACACAACGCAGTCTGCGCGCTGAATCTCATCTTTGTTGTCTGTAATCACAGGTTCAATCCCGAGTCGGTTCAAGCCATGGACAACGGAATAAATGTTTCCTGCATTATATTTGATGACTGCGACTCTCATCGTACCCTTTTAGTATGCTCTTGCTATTAAAGCTTTGAATTTAGCAGGTTTGCCGCTTACCATGTCGGTACCGGGATTCTCCTGACTAACGTTAAACGGTATGCAACGGATGGTTGCCTGAGTTTCTTCTTTTATCCGGGCCTCTGTCTCGGCGGTACCGTCCCAAGGACATAGGAAGAAACCACCGTCTGTAATTTTCGTTTTGAATTCATTGTAGTCAGAGCATTCGTAGATTCGTGCATCGCGGAAGGCTTGGGCTTTGGTGAAGCAGTTGGTTTGAATGTCGTTAAGCAGATTCTTAATAACGTCAACAATGCCAGTTATTGATAATGTTTCTTTTTCCAAAGTGTCCCGGCGCATGATTTCTACAGTGCCGTTCTCCATGTCGCGGGTGCCCATTACCACTCTGACAGGCACACCTTTTAGTTCGTAGTCGGCAAATTTGAAACCAGGACGGCGCTTGTCGTCATCGTCCAGCTTGACGGTGATGCCAGAAGCCTTCAGTTCGCTGATGATTGGGGAAACTTTCTCTCTGATAGCTTGTAACTCTTCTTCTGTCTTGTAAATAGGCACGACAACAACTTGAATGGGAGCCAGTTTTGGGGGAAGAACTAATCCATTGTCATCTGAGTGGGTCATAATCAATGCTCCCATCAAGCGTGTGGATACACCCCATGATGTGGCCCAGGCATATTGCAATTCATTGTTCTGGTCAATGAACTGTACATCAAAAGCTTTGCCGAAATTCTGCCCAAGGAAATGGCTGGTGCCGCTTTGCAGGGCCTTGCCGTCTTGCATCATCGCTTCGATGGTATAAGTGTCCAGAGCACCGGCAAAGCGCTCAGTCTCACTTTTGACTCCTTGGATGACTGGTATTGCCATGAAGTTCTCAACGAAGTCGGCATATACTTTCAGCATGAGTTTTGCTCTTTCTTCTGCTTCTTCTCTTGTGGCATGGGCAGTATGGCCTTCTTGCCAGAGAAATTCTGAGGTACGCAAAAACAATCGCGTGCGCATCTCCCAGCGCATTACGTTACACCACTGATTACACAATACAGGCAAGTCCCTGTAGGAGTGTATCCAATTCTTATATGTGTTCCAAATAATCGTCTCACTGGTGGGGCGGATAACATATTCTTCTTCAAGCCTTGCCTCAGGGTCTACGACAATACCATTGGTTTCTTCGTCAACTTTCAGACGATAATGGGTAACTACAGCACATTCCTTGGCGAAGCCTTCAACATGCTCGGCTTCTCTTCCAAAGAAATTTTTGGGGATGAGTAGGGGGAAATATGCGTTCTGAACACCTGTCTCTTTGAATTTTGAATCTAATTCATGCTGGATTTTTTCCCAAATAGAATAACCATAAGGTTTGATGGTCATACAACCCCTGACTTCAGCCTGTTCTGCGAGGTCGGCTTTGCTAACCAATTCGTTATACCATTTAGAATAATTCTCACTTCTTTTTGTAAGATTTTTTAGTTCCTTTGCCATATAAGTAGTAATTTGTGCAAAAATACGAAAAAACTAGTTCTTGTTTTGTTTTTTTATTCGGGAAATCGATATAATTAGATGAAAAATCTTTACTTTTGCATAAGTGAACGTTAATATTTTGAAATATGAAAGCAAGAAAAATGATTATTTTTGCCATGTGTGGCATTGTTATGATGTTTTGCGCATGTAGTAGTATGAACAACACCACTAAGGGCGGTTTAATTGGTGCAGGTAGCGGTGCTGTGTTAGGTGGACTGATTGGAAAAGTTGCCGGTAATACTGCCGTAGGTGCAGTGATTGGTACCGCTGTAGGAGCAGGCGCAGGTGTGCTTATCGGTAAGAAAATGGATAAAGCTAAGGCTGCAGCTGCGGCTGCTGTACAGGATGCTACTGTAGAGGAGGTAACTGATAATAATGGCTTGTCTGCTGTTAAGGTGACTTTGGACTCTGGTATTCTCTTCCAGACAAATAAATCTGATTTGAACACTCAGGCCAAGAATGCTTTGGTTAAGTTCTCTGGCGTCTTGAAACAATATCCTGATATTGATGTTGCTATATACGGACATACTGACAATACAGGTACTGATGCTATTAATGTGCCGTTGTCTTTGGCACGCGCCAAGAGCGTTTCTGCATATCTGGAGAGTTGTGGTGTCCCCAGCTCTAAGTTCAAAAGCGTTGAAGGTCAGGGTTCTGCTCAGCCTGTTGCCACCAATGATACTAAGGAGGGTCGCGCTCAGAATCGCCGTGTTGAAATATTTATGTACGCCAGCGCAGATATGATAAAGGCTGCTGAGGCAGGAACATTAAAATAAATAATTATTTGCAACGATTTAGAGCCCAATTAGTCCTTCCCCTAGGGCTGATTGGGTTTCTTTTGATAAGAAAGTGATTATATTAAGTGTTCTCAAGAAGGCTGTCAAATGGCTGTTGATTCTGTTTTTGGGTTCAACGCTTTTTGTTGTTGTCGTCTATCGTTTTGCCCCAGTTCCTGTCACACCACTGATGTTAATCAGGTTGTGCCAACAGGTAACCAAAGGTGAAACCATCCGTTTGCACCATCATTGGGTATCCATAACAAAGATGTCCCATTACATGCCCGTAGCTGTTATGGCTTCTGAGGATCAGCGTTTCCTTGAGCATCATGGTTTTGATTTCAAGGAGATAAAGAATGCTGTCGGTGACCAGATAGAAGGTAAACGACGTCGTGGAGGAAGCACTATTTCCCAACAAACTGCGAAAAATGTGTTTTTGTGGCCGGAATCTTCGTGGACACGCAAGGGGTTTGAGGTATATTTCACCATACTTATAGAGTTGTGTTGGAGCAAGCAGCGCATAATGGAGGTTTATCTTAATTCTATAGAGATGGGACACGGCATATATGGTGTTGAAGCTGTAGCAAGAGACCATTTCAATACAGATGCCAGACAGCTTACACGTAGTCAGTGTGCACTTATTTCCGCTACTTTGCCCAATCCGCTCAAGTACAATTCGGCCCATCCCTCACCTTATATGCTTAAGCGACAACAAGCTATACTGGGTCAAATGAAACATATTAAAAGGTTTCCCTTAACAACTAAACAATAGGATAGTTTGCGTATGTAAAAACTTTAATATAAATTATTTGCGAGATGTTACTAGAGTTTTTCTTTGATTATTTCTTGTTGTTTGGTATGACAAATACATGTTTCAGTAAGGAGAATAATATAGCAGATAAAATAATATAAACTTATAACAAAGGTGATGATCACCATATAAAAGAGCAAATTTTGTGACAATGAAAGAAATTCAGTTAAAGTATGGCTGTAACCCCAATCAGAAGCCATCACGTATTTTTATGGAGAAGGGCGAATTGCCTGTTACCGTTTTGAATGGACGTCCTGGATACATTAATTTTATGGATGCCCTCAACAGTTGGCAGTTGGTCAAAGAACTGAAAGCAGCTACAGGCATGCCAGCAGCTGCATCATTCAAGCATGTCTCACCAGCTGGTGCTGCTATTGGCCTGCCTTTGAGCGATACATTGAAGAGGGCCTATTTTGTTGATGACATTGAAATACCTCTCACACCAATAGCAAATGCTTATGCCCGGGCACGTGGAGCAGACCGTATGTCTTCTTTCGGTGATTTTATTGCCCTTAGTGATGAATGTGATGTGGCAACAGCTCTGCTCATCAAGCGCGAAGTCTCCGATGGTGTTATAGCCCCGTCGTATTCCCCCGAGGCTTTGGATATTTTGAAAGAGAAGAAAAAAGGCAACTACAATATTATTCAGGTGGATGCTGCCTATGTTCCTGAGCCGATGGAAACAAAACAGGTTTATGGTGTGACATTTGAGCAACTCAGAAATAATGTTGAGTTTGTTGACGACAGCATTTTTGAGAATATACCGACAAGTAACAAGACATTCCCTGAGGATGCCCGGCTTAATCTTAAGGTTGCACTCATTACTTTAAAATATACCCAGAGCAACTCTGTCTGTTATGTCAAGGATGGTCAGGCTATAGGTATAGGAGCTGGTCAGCAGAGTCGTATCCATTGTACGCGTCTTGCAGGCAATAAGGCTGATATCTGGTGGTTGCGCCAGCATCCCAAGGTGTTGAACCTGCCTTTTGTCGAGACAATCAAACGGGCTGATCGTGATAATGCCATTGACGTATATATCTCTGAGGACCATGATGATGTCCTGACTGACGGAATTTGGCAGAATTTCTTTAAGGAAAAGCCCGAAGTGTTTACTATGGCTGAGAAAAAAGCCTGGATTAGTCAAAATGCCAATGTGGCATTGGGTAGCGATGCGTTCTTCCCCTTTGGCGACAATATTGAGCGTGCTCACAGGAGTGGTGTGCAGTATATTGCCCAGGCCGGAGGTAGTGTCAGGGATGACAATGTTATTATGACGGCCGACAAATATGGCATTGCCATGGCATTTATCGGAATACGTTTGTTCCATCATTGATGGTTGTATTATAATTACTGGGATGCGGGCGGAACATGTTTATGTGCCGCCCGCATCATTTATTGAGTGAGTAATTCAGATAAGTATTGACAGGAGATTATTCTTTGGGGGCTATTTCCCCGCTGCCTATACAGCGGCAGCCTTCTGAATCGTAGATGACCCCAAACTGTCCGGGAGCGATGCCTTGTATTAGCTCGGAACTCTCTATGTGCCAGCCTTTGCCGGTCATTGTCATTGTGCCTGATATGGGCTGTTCTGTATGGCGTATCTTGAAACGAATATGGTTGGGTTTGTCGTTACTCAGCGGATTTGCTGTAAGGACATGGAAGTCGGCCAGATGGAATTCGTTGCCATATTGGAGTCGGGTATCATAGCCTTTGGCAACATAAAGAATGTTTTTAACTATGTCTTTTCTGACGACATACCATGGACCGCCTCCGAGGTGTAATCCCTTGCGCTGTCCTATGGTATGAAACCAGTAGCCTTCATGGGTGCCGAGTTTCTTGCCGGTTTCAATGTCAATGATGTCACCTTCTTTCTTGCCGAGAAAGCGTGATATGAATTGGTTGTAATTAATCTTACCCAAGAAACATATTCCCTGACTGTCTTTGCGATATGCGCATGGCAGTTTCTGCATCTCGGCTATACGGCGGACTTCGCTCTTGGGCAGACCGCCGATGGGGAAGATGCATTTGGATATTTGAATGGTGTCTAATTGTGCGAGGAAGTCGGTTTGGTCTTTGACGGGATCAATGCCGGAGAGTAGCCATAACTGGCCGTTATTGTCTTTCCAGGTACGTGCATAATGACCAGTGGCGATGTAATCAAAGTCCTTGCCTGCTTTTTCCTCAAAGGCGCCAAATTTTACAAGTTTGTTGCACATGACATCTGAGTTGGGGGTAAGACCCTTCTTGACACGGTTGACAACATATCCCACGACTCTGTCCCAATACTCCTGTTGCAGGTCAATGACATCCATTGGCAAGCCATATTTCCGTGCTATTGCCTGTGAGAGTTCTATATCTTCCTCCGCAGTACATGATGAGTCGTCACCATCCATGCCTATTTTTATATAAAACAAATGTGGCTTTATGCCATGTTCAACCATGAGATGAGTGGCTACTGCACTATCAACGCCGCCAGAGATAAGTAGCGCTGTCTTTCCGTTAGGACAATAGAAGTCTATGTTCATAATGCAAAGATACGATTAAGTAAGTGCACAGCAAAGAGTTGCATGGATTATATCTCAGCACTTTCTTGTGTCTTGAGAGGATTCCATCCTTGTGCCTTCAGTTCAAATTCCTGCCCGTCCCGGGTTTCAAGTTTGCAACCAAGTTCAGGCTTGGTGATACGCCCGATGATTCTGATGTCTTCCAGATTCTTTATGCTGTCATAATCGGCGAGATTTACAGTAAAGAGCAGTTCGTAGTCCTCACCTCCATTCAAGGCACATGTGATGACATTCATGTTCAAATGCTCTGCCATGGCTGCTGTCTGATAGTCCAGAGGGATGCGTTCCTCGTAAATGAGGCAGCCTGTCTTGCTGCTCTCGCAGATGTGCATCAGTTCGGAAGATAGTCCGTCAGAGATGTCCATCATGGCGGTAGGCAGAATGTTGGCTTTTTTCAAAGTCTCGACGATATCTCTGCGGGCTTCGGGTTTGAGTTGCCGCTCAAGGATGTATTCCTTACCTGTGAAATCGGGTTGGAAGGCCAAGTCTTTCTTGCCTTCCTTTACCTGTTGGTTATATACGGCCTTCTCCTGTTCAAGTAGCTGAAGCCCCATGTAGGCGGCGCCTAAGTTGCCTGAAACGCAGATGAGGTCGGTGTCCTTGGCACCATTGCGATAGACAATACTCTCCTTGTCACCTTCTCCAATGCAAGTAGGACTGATGACGAGTCCTGTCAGCGAGGAAGAGGTGTCTCCTCCGACAAGATCTACATGGTGTTGCTCACATGCCAGACGGATGCCGGAATAGATGGATTCTATATCCTCAACGCTGAAACGGCGGTCTACGGCTATATTGACAACAAGTTGCCTGGGATAACCATTCATGGCATATACGTCAGAAAAATTGACCATGGCGGCTTTATACCCCAGGTGTTTGAGGGGGCAGTAAGTAAGGTCAAAATGGACCCCCTCCATGAGAATGTCACTGGTGATAAGAACCTGTTTGTCGGGATATGAAAGAACAGCACAATCGTCACCAATGCCCTTGATGCTGGAACTGTTTTCCAGTTTGATGCTCTGGGTAAGGTGTTTTATCAGTCCGAATTCACCCAGAGTGGAAATATCTGTCTTAGTTGTATTCATTTCGAAGATGTCTGTATTTGTTGTCCGTTCTTTTTATCGAGTTGGAGGAATAAACCTGCAAGGAGTGTTCCTGAGATGGAATGCCAGGCACAGGATATGGCACAGGGCAGTACGGCGAGAGGCTGTGCAACAAAGAATACTGTGGCCAGATTGGTAGCCAGACCGGCATTCTGCATGCCTACTTCTATGCTGATGGTACGCTTTTTGGCGGCATTGAACTTGGCAAACTTGCCTGCCAGCCATCCGAGAACATATCCCAGAGTATTGTGGCATAGTACGACACAGAAAGTCAACATAAACAGGAATAAACCACGTTCAATGAGCGGGTCATGGACGGTGCTGATGACGCCGCCTACAATACAGGCGAGACAGATAACGCTGATGCCTGGCATGAGCGACCGTAGGATGGGGAAATAGCTTTTCCTGCTGTATAAGTAATTGAGGAAACATCCCAGACTTACGGGTAGGATAGTGACGATGAGTATATTAAGAAACATTCCTATGGTGTCGATTTCAACGATTTCCCCTGCGGTTATTTGCATAAGGAGAGGTGTCATGACAGGGGCAAGCAGAGTAGAGACGCAGGTCATGCCTACTGAGAAAGCTACGTCACCATGACAGAGGAACGACATGATATTGCTTGAAACGCCTCCTGGACAGCAGCCTACCAGCAATATGCCTATGGCAAGGGCTGGCTCAAGGTGGAAGACCATGACCAAGAGGTATGCCACGCAGGGCATAATGATGAACTGGGCGCAGGCACCGATGAATATGTCTAATGGACGCCGTGCCAGTATCCTGAAATCGTCAGCTGAGAGAGTAAGCCCCATGGTGAGCATGATGAGACCAAGAATGACAGTCTGGGTTATCCCAGATACCCATTTGAATGTAGACGGCACGAAGAAGGTAAAGACGGCTATTCCGATGATGAAAAGCGATGTGTAGTTTGCAAGCCACCGACTTGCTGAAAGTAATATTTTTAGCATGATGTGTATGTTTGTCTAATGAGTGACCATAGGGATACATCCCTGTTGATTAACCATATATGGGTTACATTAATGGTTTCTGACATAGTCGAGTATTATGTTGTTGAATGTGGTCTGTTGGCCGTTGAGTATTTCTATCTCGATAGGGAGGTAGTAGAGATGCTTGAGCACAGTCTCGCTCAGTCCTTGAGAGAACTTGAGCCGGGAGGCATCTTTCTCTGTCGTAATAATCAGGGCGTCGCCTGCCTCAGAGAGGGTGCTGAAAATCTTGTTGATATGATTTATGTCACCCTGAGTGAAATGATGATGATCAGGATAACGTATGGATGTTATCTGTGCTTTGGTCTCAGTAATCATGTCTATAACAGGCTTGGGATCGGCTATGCCTGTTAGCAGAAAGACATGTGTCTGGGCCGACAGGGTGGATAGTGACCTCCGGGTGTCGCCCCATATGGAGATGAGGTCGCCATAGCGCAGCGTGCTGAAAAACAGTTTCTGTCCTTCATACAGGCACAGTCTGTTTTCTATGTCCTTCTCTTCCTGGTTCGATAAGGTGGGAGGGCATTTGCTGACGATGACAATATGGGCACGGTTACGTCCCTTGAAGTCCTCGCGAAGACGACCGGCAGGAAGAAGACGGTCTTTGAATATAAGCCGATGGTAGTCTGTGATGAGGATATTCATGCCTGCCTTGACATACCTGTGCTGGTAGGCGTCATCCAGAAGTATGACATCTGGTATAACCAGATTGTCTTTCTTTAATAGTTGCTGTATGGCTTTGACGCGCCGGGTGCATACGGCTACAATGATGTTGGGGAATTTCTGCTTGATTTGGTAAGGCTCGTCACCGATGTCTTGGGCCGTACTCTCTGCACCGGCTATCTGGAAGCCTCTTTTTCTGCGCTTATAACCACGGCTGACCACCGCTACCTGATATTGCTCCTGAAGGAGACTGACCAGATATTCGGTATGAGGAGTCTTGCCGGTTCCTCCCACCGTGAGGTTGCCCACACAGATGACCGGCAGGGAGAAAGAGCGCGACTTTAAGATGCCTTTGTCAAAAAGAAAATTCCGCAATCCTACTCCCATTCCATATAATGCAGAGAAGGGGAGTAGGATGAGCGGAATAATATTCTTTATAAAGCTAAACATTGATTTAGCTGTGGGCTATTTGATGTTGAGCTCAAAAGGCAGACGGGCCTGGATAGGATTGTTGTCCTTGATACCTTTGAGCATCATGAAAGGCTCATAGTATTCGCCAAGAGTTTCGCGAATCTGTGAGCTGTAGTAGTTGCTCTTGGTCTTGTTCAGTATGTTCATGTACCAAGGCTCGCTGAGAGGATATTCCTTGGTCTGGTAGTCTTTTTCAATCTTGGCTTTCTTGGCAGCGTAGGCGATAGCATCGTCAAGTGTGCCGAGTTTGTCCACCAGACCTATTCCTAAAGCCTGCTCGCCTGTCCATACACGACCCTGGCCTATTTTGTCAATTTGCTCAGGAGTCTTTTTGCGTCCCTGGGAAACACGTTTGAGGAAGAGGGCATAGCCTGCCTCGATGCGTTTCTGGAAAAGTGCACTTTCCTCTGCATTGAACGGACGGCCGGTTGCACCGAAGTCCGACATTTTGTTGGTCTTGACATTGTCATACTTGAGACCGATTTTCTTTGTCAGCAACTCACTGGCGTCAGGAATCATACCAAAGATGCCAATGCTGCCTGTGAGGGTAGTGGGTTCAGCAAAGATATATTGTCCGGCACTTGACATATAATAGCCGCCTGATGCTGCAAGACCGCCCATGGATATGATGACAGGCTTTTTCTTGTCCAGTTTCTGGATGGCATGCCACATCTGCTCAGAGGCATAGGCGCTGCCGCCGCCGGAATTAATGCGGAGTACAACGGCCTTGACATCCTCGTTGTCCTCCAGTTTCTGCAAATCTTTGACAACCTTGATCCCGACAATCTGGGCCGACTGGTTGAAGCCTTGTGTGGGTGCATCTACGATGTCACCATAGGCATAATACACAGCCACTTTGTTCTTGCTGTCTTTTTCCTTGGGGTCATCCAGCTGGCATACTTCAGCAGGGGAGAGGAGATTGAGTTTGTCCTTGTCATCCTTCAGGCCGGCAAAGTCCCTTAGGGTTGCTTTGGCGCCGTCAAGATATACAAGCGTGTCAACCATCTTGCTCTTGACCAGATCGGTAGCATCTTGCAAAGCCATGAAACGGTCTGCCAGAGCTTGCAGCGTGTCGGCAGGAAGTTTGCGACTGTCGGAAACCTCCTTGACATAGTTTTTCCAGATGGAATTGAGGAAAGATGTAACCTGCTCGCGGTTTGCGTCGCTCATCTCTGTATTGGTGAACGGCTCTACAGCACTCTTGAAGGTACCCACTTTGAATACCTGCATCTTGATGCCAAGTTTAGCCAAAAGGTCCTTGTAGAATACTGGCTCTGAAGACAGGCCATGCCAGTCTAATAAACCGTCAGGATTGATAGACACTTTGTCAGCGGTACTACACAGGTAGTATGCTCCCTGGGTGTAGGTGTCGGCATAGGAGTATATGAATTTGCCGCTCTTCTTGAACTCAAGCAGCGCTTTGCGTATCTCCTGGAGGGATGCCGGGTCTGATGTCAGGATGCCTCCTTCAAAATATATACCTTTGATTTTGTCAATATGGGCAGCTTTTTTGACGGCTTCCAGTATCTGGTTTACTGCGATGCTTTCAGACTGGTCACCCATAAGTTCCTGCAGGGGATTTTCCTGGGCTTGTTCTGTGACCGCGCCGTTAAGCTTGATATGGAGTACGGTGTTGTCTTTCAGGTTAGGCTTGGAGTCAGATGTGGCAATAGCAGCAGCCATCATGATGAAGCCGAGAAAGAGGATTATGCCAAGTGACAGGAAGAAACCCATCATGGCAGCAAAAACTGAAACAAAAAACTTTTTCATTGCTGTATAGGTTTAAAAATTTGTAATGTTATTCTGTAATGTTTTGGTTGTCGTCTGTGTCAGCGGGTTCTTCCGTGGCAGGCTCGGCAACGGGTTCAGTAACATAGGCTATGTCCTGAGTTTTCTTCTTGAAGATAATGAGCAGCCAGATGCAGAGTGCAGCGAAAATGACGATGCACGGAATGGATGCTCCTCCAAGATAGTCACACATCTTTATGTCATTGGCCTTGTTGCCATAGAGGTATAGAAGCAGGCATGAGAATGAGTTGTTGATGATGTGGATGATAGATGTCAGCACAATGTTACCGGTGCGATAGTATATGAACCCGAGAATCAAGCCTACGCAGAAGGCAAAAGGAATTTGTGCCGGATTCAAGTGAATGAGTCCGAAGAGCAGAGCTGAGAAACAAATGGCAGCCCAAGGTTTCATGCCGTTGCGCAGCGTATGGCCGAGAATGCCTTCACGGAAGACCACCTCCTCAGCTATTGGACCGAAAAGGCTTATGGCAAGGATGCCCCAGATGTTTGACGACATACTGGTGATCTGTACTTCAATGATATTGGGCAGGTCAATCATCTCAGAAAAGATGTTGGTGGCTGCAATTCCTGTTACGGCAGCAATAATAGCCAGGAGGCTATTGGGTAGTGTGATTCCCTTGCTGCAAAAAGCGTTCTTGAACGACATCATCCCTATACCTTTAATAACCAGAATGGTGACGATGGACGACACAATAAGTGTCAGGCCCAGTAAAGTGGGTTGCTTTACGATTTCGTGAAGAGCAGTTCCGTCTCCCTGCATGGCGCTTTGTAGAGCATCACGATGGGTTACCAATGCGATGACGCCAGCCAACACGGATACTATTCCCTGAATAAACAGGAATAGGATAAAGGCTAAAATGGGTTTTCCGATTTTTTTCATATTGTTTTTGTTTTAAGAGTGTTTCTGTTATTCCATATCATTGTCGTTAAATTCCAATATGTCTCCAGGCTGACAGTCCAGAGCCTTGCAGATGGCATTGAGAGTTGAGAATCTGATGGCCTTGGCCTTGCCGGTTTTCAGAATCGACAGGTTCGCAGGCGTGATGCCCAGTTTCTCAGCCAGTTCTGTGCTGGAAATCTTCTGTTTTGCCATCATGACATCTACATTTACTATAATAGACATGTGCGGTTCTTTTTGTTTATACGGTTAAATCCTGTTCTTCTTTCATCTTGCGGGCCATTGCAAATATCTGGGCTATGATCAGCATCCCAAGACCCAGATACATGTTAAAACTGGTCGGCAAAAGGTCATAGACGACAACCTTGAACCCTTCCAGTTCAAACATGGCGTTACACATATAATATGTGGTAACGGCCAGGGCGAGCTGGCCAATCCATATCATGATTCCCCCGCAGCCTATGAGTTTGAGATACTTCTCCACCTGAGTGGTGAAATACTGCCCCTTGCGTACAAGCAGCACAACCCTGACCAATCCATAGAGCATCATCAGCAGGGATACAATGCAGACAAAGGCCGTACATCCTCCCAGCACCCCGAATGAGTCAAAGGCATCGCTGTCCATGTTGGTTCTGATTCTGATTTGCTGGGGCTGGAAAGCCTCAGTCTCTCCAGTCTTGTTGTTTCTGATGTGGAAGTTGAAGGCATCGTCCTTCGACTGCAACTCCACCAGGGTCGTTATTCCGGTGGATACCTGCGGAGAGTTGCTGCCGTCATTGCAGTAGTTGATGCTTCCGCCATCCTTGAAACCCTGTCTGAACGACGGGAAACTATGGTAAATGTCAAAACATGTTCCTGCTATGATAAATACTATCAGCAGGGTACAGAGAATGTTGAATCGTCTCATCTTTTTTTCTTGTCTGAAGTTCTTCGGTGCAAAGGTATATATAAAAATTTGATTTTAGATATAAAATCGATAAAAAAATATCGTTTAACGATAATTTTTTGTTGTTGCTCATTAATAATTAAGGTATGAGCAGGGTCTTTTTGCACTCCCAGATAAATTTCTGTGTTGGCCTGTCGAAGGACAGGCCTCTGTTCCTCTTAAGGTCCTTAGAGTCTTTAAAGACCTTAATGTCCATTTTTAATCATCACCTTCTCTGAGGTTGGAAATCCCCGTCGCTGATATCTGAGAATCTCTTGAAGAATGCTTTCAGCCGCTCGATCACTCGGGCAATCTTGCCTTCCCGGTTAGCATTGGCATCAAAAGGATTGATGGGAGGCATAATGCCGTCAAGTTCCATACCTCCCTCTGGCACATAGCCACGCTCGTAGGCGTTCTCTATAAATTCAATAGCTTTTGTAGATTATTTGTTGCACAATACACACTTCGGGAAATAATTTTTTATCAATAACTACAAAAAAGTTTTTTTGTAACCTATTAATCTATGTTTCCAGGCTAGAAACATAAGTTTCAGGACTGGAAACATAGATTCCCAGCCCTGAAAGTAAATTTTTAGTGAGTATATGGCATATTTCGGCTCACCTGCAAA
>ONKB01000097.1 GCA_900318305.1 uncultured Prevotellaceae bacterium
ATGTTCCGTTTCTTTGTACAACTGGTCATAGCTCTCAGGAGCATCTTGCCATTCCTTGCGGCAGTTTTCCAGAATCCACATACCACAAATGTTCTTTAAAACACGTGTAGTATTCTCAAGTCCACCTTCATTGGTAAAATTCATTTCGTAGGACTTGTCGCTGATAATAGGACTCTTGGTTTCTATACCCATAAGGCTCCAAGTTCCGCTGCTCAGATATGCGTAATTCTCATTTTTGGCAGGTACGGCAGCAACAGCGCTGCCGGTATCATGGCCTGCAACGGAAACAACGGGTATTGGCCCTAAACCTGTTTGTTTTTGGATATCAGGAGTTAATGTACCAATAACATGTCCTGGTTGTACAACGGGAGCAAATTGCTCTTTACGGATTCCCAAGGGTGCTAACAGTTCCTCGCTAATGTCTCCGGTTTGCGCATCCATAAATGAGCTTGTTGAGAGGATGGTTCTTTCGGTAACCATTTTCCCAGTAAGTAAATAGGAGAGGGCATCTGGAAGAAAAAGGATTTTATCTGCTACAGACAGAGCCGAGTCCTTGTCCCTTACCATTGCTGACAACTGGAACAGACTATTGAAATCCATAAATTGGATTCCCGATATCTCATAAACACGATGCTGGGGAACAAGGTTAAAATACCATTCTTTGGCATTTGCCGTATGAGGGTCACGATACGAATACGGTGTACGTAAAATCTGTCCGTCTTTTCCTATAAGCACAAAGTCAACGCCCCATGTATCGATGCCGATACTATCAATCTTGATATTTTGCCTGACTGTCTCCTTGAGTCCTCTTATGATTTCACCATAAAGGAAATAGATATCCCAGTAATAATGGCCTGACATTTGGATGAGAGGGTGCTTGAAACGTGTCAGTTCTGTTATTTTTAGTTTATTCTCTGAAAGGCTGCCAACTATAGTGCGTCCACTTGTAGCACCCAGGTCAACCGCAAAAAAATGATAATGTTTGTCCATAGGAGATTTTGTCTAAATCTTGCAAATTTATCAAAAAAATATTGGGTAACGAAACGGAGGTCCTACAATTTTTTCCTGTGATGAGAGATTTTCAGGCTGATTCCTTCCCAAATACACACAAGAAACCAGCATCTATCGATATTATTAAAAATATAGGGTTGTCATGCAAAACTGATTGGTGAAAAATCAATAATTTTGCATATTATATATATATGATATAGGAATGAATGGTTTAATGGCATTCATGAAGAACTGGGCTTTGCCCATGGCGATAATAACAGGTATTATAAGCTATTTGTTATATGTTTCCATGCCGGTATTTGATATAACCAGACCCTGGATAAATAATGTTGTCGCAATACTCCAGCCTACGCTGATATTTGCGATGCTGTTTATTACATTCTGCAATATAGGGGTCAGGGATTTGCGCCCGCACAGATGGCAGTTCTGGCTGGTTATTTTTCAAATGTCTTGTTTCTTTCTAATGACAATCGTGTTGTATGGTATCCCGGAAACAACATGGAAAGTCGTTCTGGAATGTGCGATGCTGTGTCTTATCTGTCCTACAGCGACAGCAGGAGCTGTAGTTACCGCAAAAATGGGAGGTAATGCGGCTGCAATAACAACATATACTATAATTATAAACTCCATTGTCGCTTTTGTGGCTCCAGCAATGATACCCGTATTGTATCCTCAAGAAGGAATGTCATTCTTGCCTGCCTTTCAAACCATCTTGCAGAAAGTCTTTCCTGTCTTAATTTGCCCGTTGTTGTTGGCATGGCTGGTCAGATATTATATACCAGCATTACACCAAGTTCTTGTCAGGTACAGGGACTGTGCTTTCTATCTGTGGACAGTATCACTGGCAATTGCTGTAGCTGTATCATGCAAAGTGTTGGCACATAGCAATGTGTCATTTCTTTTACTGACAGGCATAGGAATCGTATCTTTGGTGTGTTGCCTCATTCAGTTTGCCGTGGGTAAAAAAATCGGCGCACATTATTCTATGCGTTTAGAGGGAGGCCAGAGCCTGGGACAGAAGAACACAGTATTTGCTATTTGGCTGGGATATACATTCTTGAATCCTATTACAGCATTAGCCGGGGGTTTTTACAGTATCTGGCACAATTTAGTCAATTCATACGAGTTATATAAATATAGAAATTCTGGTAAAATTGAGTAGCAGATGATTGATTACGACTTAAAGAAAATCAAAGCGATTGTTTTTGATGTTGATGGTGTTCTCAGTTGTGAAAAGATATCTTTGGGCAGCGACGGACAGCCTCGCCGAAGTGTTAACATCAAGGATGGCTATGCGCTGCAACTTGCCATTAAGAGAGGCTTGGTGGTTGCCATTATCACAGGCGCAAGTGTAAAGGAACTGGAAATTCGATACAGGAATTTAGGCATCAATGAGATATTCCTGGGATGCAGGGTAAAACTGGAGGTGTTCAGGAACTTACTTAAGAAATACTGCCTGCAACCTGAGGAGGTGGCATATATGGGCGATGATATCCCTGACTACGAAATCATGAAGGAATCGGGTTTGCCGTGCTGTCCTGCTGATGCTGCTACCGAAATAAAGGGTATATCAAAATATGTGTCAAGTCGCAAAGGCGGCGAAGGTTGTGCCAGGGATTTGATTGAACAGATATTAAAAGCGCAGGATTTGTGGATAATGGATAATGTGGCATTCGGATGGTAAAATGTGACACAAGGGTTTCTGCACAATTAACTGGGTTAGTAAATATGTTTGAAGAAATTGATTTTATACTGGCAAGCAATTCGCCGAGGAGAAGATCCCTTCTCTCACAGATGGGGATAGTCTATAGGACAGCGGAGGCGGAATGTGATGAAGTATGCCCAACTGGCCTTGTCCGGGAAAATATCCCATTGTATTTATCAAAATTGAAATCAGAATCGTGCAAGATTAATCTGAACAAGAACTCATTGCTGATTACTGCTGATACGGTAGTTTGCCTCGGCGACAAAACTCTTGGCAAACCGATGGATGCCAAGGAGGCCTATAATATGCTGAAAATGATTTCTGGCAAGACACACGATGTCATCACAGGGATTACTTTGCGTGATATCACGCATCAAAAATCGTTTTATAGCACAACTGAAGTAACTATTTCAGAACTGTCTGAAAAGGAAATAGATTATTACATAAAAAATTATAAGCCTTTTGACAAGGCGGGAGCATATGGCATACAAGAATGGATAGGCATGGTGGGCGTTAGCAGAATCAATGGCTGCTTTTACAATGTCATGGGGCTTCCAACACCATTATTGTATGAAGAAATCAAACAATGGGAATTTCTTATTGACCAAAAATAACTAACTTTGTCTTAATTATACATCTGTGATATGAAAAAATATTTTGGAATAATTGCATGTGTGTTTTGTCTGACTCTTTGGGTTGGATGTGAAGATGATAGCGATAACACTTCTGTATTACCTGCTTTCAGTGATATTACTTTTGATACAGACCAACTTTATGCTGGTATGACAGTTACGGCAACTGCAGTACAATCAAAAAAGGGCAAGTTGTTGAATCGTACAACTTATGACTGGTATGTGAATGATACC
>ONKB01000046.1 GCA_900318305.1 uncultured Prevotellaceae bacterium
AGGTGCCCCGGCAGGCATCAGCACCATAAAGGTGAAGCCCAGCGATACAAGATACTACGACCTCGAAGGCCGCCCGGTGACCCGGCCAGAGAAGGGCAGGATATACATCCACGACGGCAGGAAGGTGATGGCGAAATAATCCCTAAAGAACTGACAGGTGTAATGGGACGTAACAAATTTTCTCAAAGTGAGATTGAAAAGATAGGAAAACTGTTGAGAATCAAATGCGCAGGTACACGTTTTCAACAGAAGGAAATAAGACATCAACTGAGAGTTAATTTCGAATTCAATATTTCCGACTTCAATGAACAGGGAAAAGCCTTTGGATATGAGGACCTCCAAAGGTGTATCAAGAAGGGGATTATCCAGATTCTGGATGATGCTACCATTGCAGACATGAAAGCCAAGCGCTTGCGTAACAAGTTGTGCGACAAGGATTAGTTAACACATTTACTGTTGGCATTCCCTTGTCGCAATTCAGGATGAGGCGTATTAAAATTAAGGAAAAACGAGGATTTTCCAGACAAAATGACTAAATTTGCAGGATATTTTGTCAAAAACTATTTAAAATCATAATGGAAAAGAGACTTTTGCTGGGTGATGAGGCTATAGCCTTGGGAGCTATACATGCAGGGCTGAGCGGTGTCTATGCCTATCCAGGAACACCGAGTACCGAAATCACTGAGTTTATACAGAACAATGTCGAGGCACGGCAAAGAGGCATTCACAGCCGTTGGTGTACGAATGAAAAAACGGCTATGGAAGCAGCATTGGGCATGAGCTATGCGGGCAAACGTGCACTTGTATGCATGAAGCATGTGGGCATGAATGTATGTGCCGATGCTTTTGTCAATAGTGCGATTACTGGCGTTAACGGAGGTTTGATAGTACTGGCTGCCGACGACCCCTCAATGCATTCAAGTCAGAATGAGCAGGACAGCCGTTTCTATGCCAAGTTTGCCATGATACCGGTATTTGAGCCAAGCAATCAACAGGAGGCTTACGACATGGTGGGCAGGGCCTTTGAACTGTCGGAGGCATTAAAGGAACCTGTCATGTTGCGCATTGTTACGCGACTGGCACACTCACGTGCCGCCGTGGAGGTGGGACCAGCCAAGGGAGAGAATGGCTTGTGTCCTGCCAAGGAGAGCTGGGTGCTGCTGCCAGGCATAGCCCGAAAGAAATATGTGGAGCTGCTGGATAAGCAGCAGGCCATGGCCGATGCCGCCACGGCATCGGAGTTCAATAAGGTGGAGAGAGGCGGTGATGGCCGACTGGGTATCCTTGCCTGCGGCATAGCCTACAACTATGTCAAGGAAGCTCTTGGCGATAGTGCCAATGTGGTGAAGATTTCACAATATCCCCTCCCGGCCGATGCTGTAAGGAAACTTGCTCAGGAAAACGATGCAATCATGGTGGTTGAGGACGGACAACCTGTTGTGGAGGAACAAGTGGCAGGCCTGCTTGGTGCAGGCTATGCCATTAAGGGCCGACTTACAGGTGATCTGCCCCGCACAGGCGAGCTGACTCCCGACAATGTTGCCAAGGCGTTGGGCAGTCCTGCAGAGATACCCTTTGAACCAGCCAGGAACTTGGCGGCACGTCCGCCCCAGTTGTGTCAGGGATGTGGTCATCGTGACGTATATACAGCCCTGAACCTCGTGCTGGCGGAATATAAGGATTACCGTATATTCGGTGACATAGGATGCTATACTTTAGGAGCACTTCCACCATTCAAGGCTCTGGCAAGCTGTGTGGACATGGGTGCCTCCATAACGATGGCAAAAGGTGCTGCCGATGCAGGCCTGTTTCCCTCAGTGGCTGTCATAGGAGACTCTACCTTTACTCACTCGGGTATGACGGGACTGCTTGATGCAGTGAACGACAATGCCAACATCACAATAGTTATTTCAGACAACCTGACGACAGGTATGACCGGCGGTCAGGATTCTGCGGGAACAAACAAATATGAGGCCATCTGCATAGGGCTTGGCGTCAAACCCGAGCATGTCAGGGTGGTTGTTCCCCTTCCCAAAAACATGCCGGAGATAACACGCATACTGAAAGAGGAGATTGAATATAACGGCGTGTCGGTCATCATTCCCCGCAGGGAATGTATGCAGACACTACAACGCCATCTGCGTGAGAAGAAAGCCGCACAAAATAATAAAGCATAAAACCAGATTTTTGTTATGAAAAAAGATATTATTCTATGCGGTGTGGGCGGACAAGGCATCCTGAGCATCGCTACCATCATAGGAGAAGCAGCCACCAAGGCAGGCCTGTATCTGAAACAGGCCGAGGTGCATGGTATGAGCCAGCGTGGCGGTGACGTGCAGTCCAATCTGCGCCTGAGCACTGAACCCATTCATTCCGACCTCATCTCCCTGGGCAAAGCTGACCTCATCATCAGCATGGAACCTATGGAATCGTTGCGATACCTGCTTTATCTGAGCAAGACGGGCACTATCGTGACATCCAGCAAACCCTTTGTCAATATTCCTAATTACCCCGACGAACCGGCCCTTATGGCAGAGTTGGAAGCTATGCCCTCTGTGGTGAAACTAAACATTGAGGATATCGCCAGGGAACTCATGATGCCCAAAGCAGCCAATATGGTATTGCTCGGAATGGCTGCTCCATATATAGGGATTCTCTCTGTGGAGCAGTTGCGTGATGCCATTGCGGTGATTTTCGCACGCAAGGGCGAGGCTGTCGTGGAAGCCAACCTGAAAGCCTTTGATAAAGGAATTGAGGCCAGTCATCAATAACGATAATAAATTATTACAACGTGATACACAATCCTAAAATAGAGTGTATGTCCAGAGAGGACATGCGCCAGTTGCAGACCAAACGACTCATCAAGACAGTAAAGACTTGCTATGAGAAGGTACCCTTCTATAGAAGGAAAATGAATGAGGCTGGAGTGAAACCCGAGGACATCAAGTCCATTGACGATATCGTCAAACTGCCGTTTACCACAAAGACAGACCTGCGAGACGAATATCCGTTTGGGTTGGAAGCCGTTCCTCATAGTGAGGTGAGACGCATCCATGCCAGTAGCGGAACAACGGGAAAGCCTGTTGTGGGTACTTATACCGCCAATGACCTTGCCATGTGGGCAGAGGGTGTTGCCAGGGTTATGGCAGTGGCAGATGTTGGTCCTAAAGATACGGTCCAGGTCTCTTATGGCTATGGTCTTTTTACAGGAGGGCTGGGCGCTCATGACGGTGCTGCCCTTAGAGGGGCAATACAGCTACCTATAAGTGCCGGCAATACGGAGAAGCAGATTATGTTGATGGAGGACTTCGGCTCCAACATCCTTTGCTGCACTCCGAGCTATGCCATGCGTCTGGCGGAAGCCATATTGGACAGTAAGGTTGTTTCGGTCAATAAACTGAAACTGCGTGCGGGTTTCTTCGGAGCTGAACCGTGGACGGAAGGCATGCGCAAGGAACTGGAGCAAAAACTGCAGATAAAGGCCTATGACATCTATGGTCTGACTGAGATGTGCGGTCCTGGTGTTGGTGGCGAATGTGAATGCCAGAACGGCACTCACCTTTGGGAAGATATGTATTTCCCGGAGATTATTGACACAAAGACGCTGCAACCTGTTGCCCCAGGTGAGTTCGGAGAGCTGGTGTTCACCTCGTTGTGTAAAGAGGCGATGCCGATACTGCGCTACCGCACCCGTGACCTGACGCGGTTGATATATGAACCCTGCAAGTGCGGGCGCACTGCTGTGAGGATGGACCGCATCCTTGGCCGCAGCGATGACATGCTCATCATTCGTGGCGTGAATGTGTTCCCGTCGCAGATAGAGACATGTCTTACTGAGTTTACGGCATTTCAGCCATACTACTTCATAACTGTTGATCGTATCAACAACGAGGATACCTTTGACATTAATGTTGAATTGAAGGCCGACTATTTCAGTGCCGATCCTCAGGATCAGATGAAATTTATCAAACCGCTCTTCAACAGGATTGTCAGTATGCTGGGTATCAAACCCAATATACATATCTTGCCGCCTTATGCCATAGAGCGCTCTCTGGGCAAGGCAAAGCATGTCCATGATAAGCGCAATTTCAAAGGATAATCCTTAATTTTACATATTTAGGAATGAAAAGTTTTAGCGTTAATACCTTGCTCAGTTTGGCGATAGGTTTCTCCATACTAAACGCTCATGCCCGTGCAGAGCAATCGGAAAGCGTGAATGTGGCAGGTTCCGGCGTAACCAATGAACCGATTTACCAGGAGACAGCGCGCGACGGAGAACTTGGCGAAAGTGTTGCCAAGCAGTTGAAAATTGAAAATGATGGCAAAAGCCCCGAGTGGCTGGCTGATGTGTCTTCTCGCATCCAGCTTCACGGATATGCCCAGGGATGGTATTATTACCAGCATGCAGGCAGTAAGAATACCAATACATTTCTTTGCAAACGAACACTCTTATGGGCCAACGCCCAAATCAACGAGAGATGGTCGTTTCTTTTTATGCATGATTTCAATAGTGTGGTCCAGGAGTACTATACTGATTTCCGTATAACTAAGAAAAATGGCCTGACAATACGTTTCGGCCAGTTCAAGAATGCCCTGTCATATGAAAACCCATTGTCACCGACAGCCATGGAAACTGTTGACGTCTATTCAGAAGGCGTAACCTATCTGACTGGTTGCGGCAGCGACCCTCTCAACGGTGTGCAGTATGGCAGGGATCAAGGTATTTCTTTGTTCGGTGAAACCAATAACAAGAAATTCCGTTACGAACTCCAAATCGTTAATGGTCAAGGTATCAATGTCAAGGACAGAAACAATCAGAAAGACCTCATTGCCCGTTTGGAATTTCGTCCGGTCAAAGGACTTAACCTCTGTGCTACTGGACAGATAGGCAAGGGAAATGCGCTTACAGGTAGTGTGTTGAACCCTAATATCTTTAATCCCACTATTATGGCGAATGATGACTATAAAAGAAACCGCTGGACAGCCGGATTTGATTATAAATCGCGTCCATTCAATGTCCATAGCGAATACCTTTGGGGACAGGATGGCAGTGTACACAGCCGTGGCGCCTATATTACAGGAAGTATAGCTATCGTGCCTCAGAAATGGGATATTATAGGCTCCTATGACTATTTCAACTTTAACACATCATTAAATCAGGATATGCACAAGGCTGTTGTAGGGTTCCAGTATTGGTTCTTCAAGAAATGCCGTTTTCAGGCACAGTATGTTTACAAGAATGCCTACACTAATTACAGCTCCTTTTTTGAGCATCGGGCCAACCACCAGCTGATATGCCAGATGCAGGTGCGTTTCAATTAATCGTTTTTTCAATCAAATATATAAAGAACTATGTTAATAAAGATTTCTCTTACAATTATTTTCCTGTGTGTCATGGTAGGTGTGGGTATCTACTCCCGCAAGCAAGCCTCGTCGGTTGACGGCTTCGTTCTCGGAGGGCGTAACATCGGCGGCTGGCTGACTGCCTTTGCCTTCGGTACGAGTTACTTCTCGGCTGTCGTATTCGTGGGATATGCCGGACAATTTGGTTGGAAATATGGTCTCTCCGCATCATGGATAGGTATAGGTAATGCTGTCATTGGCTCTTTGCTGGCATGGATTATTCTTGGACGGCGTACCAAACTGATGACACAGTATATAAAAAGCTGTACGATGCCCGACTTCTTCGGCACACGTTTTGCCGACGAGGGACTTCGGGTGACCGCTTCCGTTATTGCCTTCGTATTTCTTATCCCTTATACCGCAGGAGTATATATGGGTATATCCAAGCTCTTTGAGATGGGATTTGGAATACCATATACATATTGTGCCATAATTATGGCATGCCTGACGGCTTTGTATGTCATACTGGGTGGTTATAAGGCAACTGCCATTAATGATTTTATCCAGGGTATCATTATGCTCTTTGGTATCACGACCGTTATTGCTGTTGTGTTGCAGCATCAGGGCGGACTGACTGCAGCTGTCCAGAAGATGGCGGCCCAAGTACCGACAGTTCATGACATGGAAGACCCTTCGGGATTGTTTGCCGCATTCCAGCCTGGCGATTTTGCTTCGTGGTTCGGACCCAATCCGATGAGCTTGTTAGGCGTAGTTGTCCTGACTTCTCTGGGAACCTGGGGTTTGCCGCAGATGGTGGGCAAGTTCTATTCCATTACCGATGAGGCTGCTATCCGGCGTGGAACGATAATCTCCACCTTATTTGCCATTGTCGTGGCGGGAGGATGCTATTTCCTCGGCAGTTTCGGCAGACTTTTCCCTGAACCGATGTTCAACGTGGAAAAACATAAATATGCTTTCGACTCCATTGTTCCGTCAATGTTAGAAACCCTTCCCGACATTTTGATAGCCCTTGTGGTACTCCTCGTGCTCTCTGCATCTATGTCCACTCTGGCATCCCTGGTACTTACCTCTTCATCGACGATGACGCTTGACCTCATATATCGTGACAAGAAATCGGTGGATGGTGAGGTGATGAGTGGCGAGATAGACGATGCTGTGGCTGCCAAGATAGAACATCGCAAGGTCATTATCATGCGTGTTCTCATTGTTTTCTTCATAGTGTTGTCATTGATGATAGCTCTCAACCCACCACAGTTTATCGCCCAGCTTATGGGTATTTCCTGGGGAGCTTTGGCAGGTGCTTTCCTGGCACCCTTCATGCTGGGTCTGTATTGGCGCGGAGTTACTCCTGCCGGTGTATGGGCTTGTTTTGCATGGGGAGTGGGACTGACTCTTGTCAACATGATGCTCCACAACTCCATCCTTAATCCGATTGATTGTGGTGCTGTGGCCATGATAGGAGGCTTTGTCGTTGTCTTCCTTGTTAGTCTTGTGACCAAGAAGATGGACAAAGACTATGTCGATACCATATTTAAATGTTATAAGAAATAACAGTCTGGATCTTGAAAACTACAAGCACAATAATTATAATATGTTTGACAAAGATACAGTAACCCGTATTATCGACCAGATGGGGCTTGGTGATTTCTCACAAGCCACCATACGCGACATTCAGGCTCTGTCACGCCAACTGGAGGAAAAAACAGGAGAACCTGTAATTCACTTGGAAATGGGAGTACCTGGCCTGAAGCCTTCAGAAATAGCCCTTAAGGCAGAGCAGGAGGCATTGGCCAATGGCTGTGCCACGATATATCCCCCCAACGGAGGTATTCCTCGCCTCAAGGAGGCAGCCTCCAAATTTGTGAAAGCCTTCGTTGGCATTGATGTGGCTCCTGAGAGTTGTATTCCTACTACAGGAAGCATGCAAGGTACTTTTGCTGCCTTCACGGCATGGCATCATGCCATGCCTCAGCGTGATACCGTGTTGCTTATACAGCCAGGGTTTCCTGTCCAGACTACCCAGTGTGATGTCATCGGTCTGAAGCATATAGGGCTTGATATCTATAACTACCGCGGTCAAAAGCTGATAGAAAAGCTTGATGAGATTCTTGTCGCCGGAAATATCTGCGGCATCGTCTATAGCAATCCTAATAACCCATCTTGGGTATGCTTTAATGAACAGGAACTGGAAGGTATAGGGCGCCTGGCAACGAAGCATGATATTATTGTGCTTGAGGATCTTGCCTATTTCGCAATGGATTTCCGCCGTGACCTGTCTCATCCCTATGAACAGCCATTTCAGGCCACCGTGGCTCGCTATACCGACAACTACATGCTTGCTGTCTCTGGCAGCAAGGCATTCAGTTATGCCGGACAGCGCATCGGCGTGATGTGTATCAGCGACAAACTTTATCATCGTGTCTATCCTAATATGCAGGAAACCTTTGGCGTGGGTGAGTTTGGCAACTTCTTTTCCAACCGTTTGATGTACACCTTCTCCAGCGGCACAACCCATAGTGTTCAGCATGCTATGGCGGCTTTGATGGAGGCTGCAGTAGAGGGCCGATACAATTTCCTCGATGATGTGAGGGAATATGGCCGCCGTGCGAAGTTTATGAAAGACGTGCTGTTACAAAACGGCTTCTATCTTGTATATGACAACGACATGGGTGATCCTTTGGCCGATGGTTTCTACTTCACCATGCAGTATCCGGGCATGAACGACCTGGAACTAACACGCCTGCTGATGTACTATGGAATCGCTGTCTATCCGCTTGATACCATGGGCAGCGAGCGTCAGGGAGTGCGTATTTGTACTTCTTTCTTCTCGTGCGAGCAGGAGCAGCTATTCAAACAACGTATAGAACAATTTAATAAAGACAATGGAAAATAACTCACTTTACTTCAACCCCGAATACGAATGCCTGTCACGCGAGGAGATTGAGAAACTTCAGTTGGAACGTCTCCAGGCAACAGTGAGGCATTGTATGAACTCGCCGTTTTACAAAAAACGGTTTGAGGAGATGAATCTCAAGCCTGAGGATATCAAGACTTTGGCAGATGTACGCAAGCTGCCGTTCACGACCAAACAGGATTTGAGGGATACCTATCCTTTCGGCATTGCCAGTGTCCCTTTGCGCCAGTGTGTACGCCTCCATTCCTCAAGTGGTACGACGGGCAATCCTACCGTTATCCTTCACACCAAAAAAGACCTGGACGAGTGGGCAAACCAGGTTGCCAGAAATCTGTGGATGGTCGGGCTCCGTCCGGACGACGTGTTCCAGAATTCCTCTGGTTACGGCATGTTTACCGGTGGTCTTGGTTTCCAGTATGGTGCTGAGAAACTGGGTATGCTTACTGTTCCCGCAGCGGCAGGCAACTCTTTGCGTCAAATCAAATTCATCACAGACTTTGGAACGACAGCCCTCCATGCTGTACCCTCATATGTCACGCGTCTTTATGAAGTGATGCAGGCTAATGGAGTTGACCCCCGCAAGGATACCAAACTGAAAGTATTGGCTATTGGCGCAGAGCCTCATTCTGAGGAGCAGCGTCAGCGTATAGAGAATATGCTGGGTGTAAAGGCATATAATTCTTTTGGTATGTCTGAGATGTGCGGTCCCGGTGTGGGCTTTGAATGTAAGGAGCAGAATGGTCTGCATTTCTGGGAAGACTATTATATAGTGGAAATTGTCAATCCCGATACCCTTGAGCCTGTTCCCGATGGTGAAATAGGTGAGTTGGTACTCACTACGCTCTGCCGCGAGGCGATGCCGTTACTGCGCTACCGCACCCGCGACCTTACCCGTGTGTTGGGTCGTACTTGTCCGTGTGGGCGTAACCATGTAAGGTTAGACCGTATGCGTGGAAGGTCTGACGACATGATTGTATTGCGTGGCGTCAATATATTCCCTATCCAAATAGAGAAAATCCTGATGAATTTCCCCGAACTGGCAAACAACTATCTGATAACGCTGACAACCGATGAGGACAACGACAACATGACCGTGGAGGTTGAACTGGAGGAACTCTTTACCGACGACTATCAGCGCCTTAAAGACTTGGAGAAACGCATCAAGCATGACCTCAAGGATGAAATACTTCTGACACCTTATGTCAAGCTGGTTCCTAAAGGCTCCCTCCCTGTGTCAGAAGGAAAGGCAGTAAGAGTTATTGACAAAAGAAAAGTATACCAATAATTATGACTATCAAGCAATTATCCATTTTTATAGAGAATAAGAGCGGGACGCTGATTAAAGTTCTCGACAAGTTGAGCAAGGCAGGCATACAGATCATAGCCAGTACTGTTGCCGACACAAAAGGTTTCGGTATATACAGAATCCTCTGCGATAATCCGTTGCAAGCATACATGCTCCTGAAAGAAGACGACATCAATATCCAGCTTACCGATGTCATTGCCTTGAGCATTGACGACACACCAGGCATGGCTGCCCAGGCAGTAC
The DNA here is from genome assembly GCA_900318305.1 of uncultured Prevotellaceae bacterium. GTDB lineage: Bacteria > Bacteroidota > Bacteroidia > Bacteroidales > Bacteroidaceae > UBA6382. The sequence continues at coordinate 9,828 of ONKB01000046.1, forward strand.
AGAAGATATCCAAATCGGGTGTCAATATACTGTATCTCTATTCTTTCCTGTGGAAAGGGAAGGGAGTGCTGGTATTCCGTACCGATGATAACGACAAGGCAATGGAGACGATTACCCTCAACAAGATGAACGCCCTGTCGGAGATGGACCTCAAGGCATAAAGGCACATTCATGACCTTGTTGGAAAGATTGAATCGGGACGATCATTTCGCCCGTAGTATCGGTGCTCGCCTCACAGAGGTAAAGGTGGGATATGCTCGTGCCGAGCTTGATGTGACAGATACCCATCTCAATGGTGCCGGAATATGTCAGGGCGGTGTCATCTACACCTTGTCTGACCTCGCTTTTGCCGCAGTCGCCAATTGTCACGGCATATTGAGTCTGGGCATCTCCAATACCATAACCTTTATGCAGTCAGCCCGTCTGGGTGATCACCTTGTAGCGGAATGTACGGAGCAGTTAGACCATCATCGTCTGCCATATTGTGATATGAAGATAACCAATCAGAATGGGGAACTCATTGCGGCAATGACAGGTTTGGCATATCGTACAGGAAAAGAGTATTCCTACGACACCTTTATGTGATGAAGGTAACATTGTTGCAACAGGATATAGTCTGGGCGAATCCGGCAGCAAACAGGGCTGCCGCAGGAAAAGCCATTGAAGCAGCCCCACCAAGTGACCTGTATGTCCTTCCCGAGATGTGGAGCACTGGCTTTGCCGTTCAACCAGAAGGCATTGCCGAACCAGAGCAGAGTGAGAGTCTGCAATGGATGCAGGATATAGCCAGTAGGATGGATGCCGCCATTGCCGGCAGTATAGGTGTTTGTACGGAAGAAGGCTACCGCAACCGTCTGTATTTTGTAAAGCCAGGAGGTGATATGGCCTTTTATGATAAGCACCATCTTTTTGGCTATGGTGGTGAGCATCTGCACTATACGGCTGGTCAGGAACGCATCGTAGAGGAATGGCGGGGAGTGAGATTCCTCCTTCAAGTGTGCTATGACTTGCGTTTTCCTGTTTGGTCACGCAGCCGGGAGGACTATGATGCCATTATTTATGTGGCGAATTGGCCGACATCCCGTCAGGAGGCATGGCGCACGTTGCTGAAGGCCCGTGCCATAGAAAACCAGTGCTATGTTCTGGGAGTCAACCGTGTAGGAACAGACCCTATCTGTCAATATAGTGGCGGAACGGCATTTGTTGACCCCTATGGACGGGCTGAGGAATGTTCCGATAATGAAGTCGCTGCTTTGACAGCAGAAATCAATATGGAAAGACTGAATGATTTCCGCCGGAAATTTCCTGTACTTAAAGACCGTGACAACTGGTAAAACAGAATGAAAGCCTGTTCAACCAGATTTTCTTCTAAACTCTTAACTCTAAGCTATAACTCCCTTGCTCTGATGGAGAGAGGGTCACTTCAAAGGCGGAAAAAACTGAGCGCAGAGCTTGTCCTGAAACAGTTGGGCATCTGCTATCGGGATATGCTTGTTCATGATGGAGAAACAGACAAGGTGTCCGTTGCTGCCTTGGAAATATCCGCTTAATGTGCTGATGCCGTTTTCACGGGTCAGCGTGCCTGTCTTGGCAATAATCTTTCCCTTGGTGCGGGGACGGGTCATGCGGCAGAGTAGGGTGCCGTCGGTACCGCTCATGGGGAGAGTGCGCCGGGCAACCTCATAGATATCGTGATTCTGATGGGCATAGCGCAAAAGATCGATTATGAGCGATGGGGTTAGGGCGTTGTGTATGCACATGCCACAGCCGTCATGAATGACTGCACAGCAGTCGGTACGGCAGATTTCCTCCCGGATAAACTGACGCAGGTAATTCATGCCTGTCCCTCTTAAGGAGTCTGTCCTTCCTGTGTACCTGCCCAGAGGATAGAGCATGCTCTCAGATTTCTCATTGGCACTATTTTTCCACATAAGCTGTACAACATCCTCAATAGGTGTCTGCAAGAGTGCAATGCGCCGGGCTGTCCTGGGTATCTTTCCCCAACACAGCTGGCTGTCGCTAAAGGAGACACCCTGCAAGCGAATGAGGTATTTGAGTTCTTGTTCTATGCGCTTGGTGCCTTGATAGAAGAAACCGAATTTACTGCGTTTGAGGTCTCCGGGAATCCAATGCTCCTCATGCTGTGGATATTCATCAACTCCAAGATCAAGAATCAGTTTTCCCTCGATGCGTCGGATGCCTTTGTCACGGATTTTCCTGAACAGTTGCGGCAACTCGTAAGAAGTGACTATGGGGTCGTATCCGCCATACACAATAAGGTCGCCTTTAAGTATGCCGTTTCTGACAGAGCCGTTGATGCATATCTGTGTATTGAACTTGTAGCGTGTGCTGAGGCGGTGAAGCAAAGCGATGCCTGTCAGCAGTTTCATACATGAGGCTGGTGGCATGAGGCTGTCTTTGCGGTATTCGTATACCGCTTTCTCTGCTGTGATGTCGTAGAGGTAGAAGGCGAGGAGAGAATCCATGGGGCGGCTCTCGATGAAGTCAGCCACTCGCTGCCTGAGGCTGTCGTCAATGGATAACTCGGTAGGTTGTGTCCTGAGTGCCGTGGCGGAAGTCTGGTCCTTCCTGCCGTTGCAACTGATGGTTAGCATCAGTATGATACCCAGACAAATGACAGACAATAATTTGGTTTTAAGGTATAGCATATTGTATTTGCTCATGATATTAATTACAAAATTAATATAAAATTACTAACTTTACGGGGAAAACAATACAGCTATGTTGCAGATAAGATGTAAGAACAACAATACAACCAAGAGTTTTCCCGAGGGCTCTACGCTGCTGGAGGTGCTGAAGGAGTATCCTGAACTGAAATTCAGATATCCTGTTGTCTGTGCCAAAGTCAACAACAAGATGCAAGGACTCAAGTTCCGCTTATATCAGAACCGGGATGTAGAGTTTGTTGACATGAGTGACCCGTCTGGCAGAAGGGTTTACATCCGTTCTCTATGTTTTGTCCTGTATAAAGCTACTACCGATGTCTTTCCCGGCAGTAAACTGTTTATAGAGCATCCTATCTCCAGAGGATATTACTGTAATTTTCATAAGGCCGACAGTTCTCCGCTGACTGTGGCCGATATTGAGAAGATCCGTGCGAGAATGCGCAGGATTATCAAGCTTGACATGCCCTTCAGGCGGAACGAGACTCCCACAGAGGAGGCTATCCGCATTTTCCGTGAGAGGGGATTCTCTGACAAAGTCAAGCTGTTGGAGACCAATGGTCAGGTGTATTGCGACTACTATACTCTTGGTGATACCGTTGACTATTATTATGGTGCGCTCCTTCCTTCAGCAGGCTATCTGAAACTATGGAAGCTCCAGAGTTACAACGACGGCCTTCTTCTTCAGGTACCCGACAGGCAGAATCCAGGCAAGATAGCCAAGGTGGAGGCCCAGCCCAAGGCATTTGAGGCTTTCTCCGAGTATCTGAAGTGGAATATTATCATGCACCTCAACTATGTAGGCGATGTGAACAAGGCAACCTTGAGAGGCAGGGCATCCGAACTGATTCAGGTGAGCGAGGCGTTGCAGGAGAGGAAAATCGTGCAGATAGCCGAGGAGATAGACCGCCGCTATCATGCTCATGAGAATTATGTCCGTGTGGTGCTGATAACCGGTCCGTCCAGTTCGGGCAAGACAACATTCTGTAAACGCCTTGAGATTCAGTTGCTGGCTTGTGGCTTGCGGCCTATGACATTTTCTACCGATGACTATTTCGTTAACAGGGTAGATACGCCCAAGCTGCCCAATGGCCAATATGACTTTGACAATATTGCTGCTGTGGACCGCAAGACGATGGAGAGGGATTTGAAAGCCCTCCTGGCAGGCAAGGAGGTGGAAGTGCCGGAATACAACTTTACCCTTGGCAAACGAGAGTATAAAGGCAAGAAACTGAAGATGGGCGAAGACCGTGTACTGATTATAGAGGGCATCCATGCGCTGAACCCCAAACTGACTGCCCAGATACCTGACCATCTGAAGTTCAGGATTTATGTGTCCACGCTGACAACTGTATCGCTGGATTCCCATAATTGGATTCCTACACGCGACAACCGTCTGCTGCGTCGCATTATCCGGGATTACAACAAAGGTGCGTTCACGGCAAGGGAGACTATATCGCAATGGCCTTCTGTGTGCCAGGCTGAGCAAAAATGGATTTTTCCTTATTCGGAGAATGCCGATGTGATGTTCAACTCTGCTTTGAATATAGAGTTCGCTGTGTTGCGCAACTATGCGGAGCCTATCCTGGCAACTGTACCCCGGAATTGTCCTGAGTATAGTGAGGCTTACCGGTTACTGAAATTCATCCATTACTTTACGCCTATACCCGACAATGAGATTCCACCAACGAGTATCATGCGAGAATTCGTGGGCGGTTCCAGCTTCAAGTATAAAAAGTAAGGGATAAGAGTAGAGAATAAGTCATAAGCCCCATCAGGTATTTCTGATGGGGCTTATTATCAAGTTTCTTTTGAACTCCTGTTAATGGAGATGGTTTTTCTTCTTTAAAGTCTCAAGGAGTCCTGCGCAAGCATCCTCTATCAAGTCAAGTACATATTCAAAATGTTCTACCCCACCATAGTAGGGGTCGGGGATGGTATTTTCTTGCGGATGATGGCACAGGTATTCAGCCAGATAGTGTACCTTCTGCATCTCCTTGTCGTTGTGTGCCATGTGCTTGATGTCGGCATAGTTTTCCTCGTCCATCACCAGGATCATGTCGAAATGGTCAAAGTCGCTCTGAGCATCAAATTGCCGTCCGCGGTGCATCAGGGCATATCTCCTGTCGGCTGCATGGGAACGCATGCGAGGGTCGGGCAATTCTCCGATGTGCCATCCGCCGATACCGGCAGAGTCGATGAAGATGCGTCCGCTGAGCCCTTCGCGGTCAACAAGCTCCTGCATAATGCCATGGGCCGCAGGCGAACGGCAGATATTCCCAAGGCATACAAATAACAGTCTTATCTTGTCCATAATATAATTAGGTCCTTAAATGCCAAGACATTTAAGGACCTGTTATGGAGATATTATTTTGCGAATGTCAGCACCTTGTCGTAGGCATCTTTGATTTCGCCGACAACAGGGTCATTGGCCTGGAGGCCGGTAAACTTGACAATGGTCTTTTCCAGACCGTCGTTCTTGATGCCTTCGGCAATCTCAACGCTCTGGGGATCATCAGGATTGTTGAAACGCAGGGCACCGCCGGCAGCGAGCAAAAGCTTGTCGTAAGGCAGACCGAATCCCTTGGCGGTCAGCATGGGGAGAATGATGCGGTCATTGGGTGCCAGTTTCCTGCCAGGCTCACGGCCAACACGGTTACACTCATCCTTCAGGTAAGGATTCTGGAAACGCTTGAGGATTTTCTCGATATAGGCGAAATGAGCCTCATGGTCAAAACCGAACTTCCTGACAAGGCCTTCGCCGCTTTGCTGCATGGCAGCCTTGACGACAGCGTAAATCTCTGGGTCGGCAATACTCTCGTTAATGGTCTGGTAACCACGTATCTTGCCGAGATAGGCAGCTGTGGCATGTCCTGTGTTAAGTGTGAACAGTTTGCGCTCAAGGTATGCCTCAAGGTTGTCCACAAGCGTCATGCCCTTGATGACAGGTATCTCTCCGACGAAAGAGGCTTTTTCCACGTCCCACTCAAAATACTCCTCAACAGCGACATCAAGAGGAACTTCACAATGAACAGGCGGAACGATACGGTCCACGGCAGCATCGGGGAAACCGACATGGGTTTTTGCCCATGCAGCGGTATCTTCATCCAGCTGCGCAAATACCAGTTCCTTTAACTGTGAGGTGGCACGGATGCCATTTTCGCAGGCAATGACATTGAGCGGAGTTTCAACATTTTTCTCCTTGCGAGCCTTGAGGCCCTTGGCGATAGTGGGTGCGACAAACTTCAGAATGCGTAAGCCTACAGCAGTAGTGATGATGCTGGCTTCAGTAACAGCCTGGACGGCATTGTCGCTGCCTGAATTGACTGCGGAGATACCCTTGATATCCACATCATATTTGTTGGTATCCATGACGTGCACGGTATATGCCTTGCGCTCGTTGATCTGGTTCAGCAGTTCTTCAACGACATCTGCGAAAATTACCTCATAACCTGCTTCTGCGAGGACAGCGCCGATAAAACCTCTGCCGATGTTACCGGCGCCAAATTGTATTGCTTTCATTCTTCTTTATTAATTACGGTTTATGGTTGTGTGAATTAATAGATGACTTTAATCCACGGTGCGTTTTTCTTCATCCAGTCTTTTACGGTCAAAGGAACGTCGGTACACATGCGGTCGCAGCCCAGATAAGCACCCAGCATAAAGTCCTCAACACTCTGACCAGGCCAGAGGCTGACAATGATGCCTTCCTTGTGGGCTTTCTCCACCATTTGACGGCTTGTACCCTCCATCTTGCAGCCTAAGGTCTTGATGCCGACAGTCTTTGCCATGGCGATGGTCTCGTCGTTGATAGGCTTGCTGATGATGAGCAGCAGCTCAGCATCGGGGTGATGTGTCTGCATGTAACGCAAACCACGATAGTCTGATGATGTGAACACAAACTGAGAGTTCTTTGTCTTGACACTCTTGGCTGCCTGATACACTTTCTCGCAATATTCTTCCAGACGTGCCTGCGGATAGAGTTCCTCGGGTTTTGTCTTGAACTCCCATTCTACATAGAGGTTGTTCTTCCCGTCAAGGAAACGGGCAAATTCATCAAGACGCATAATCTTGTTGCCTTTCTTGGTACGGAGGGCATCAATCTCTGCCGAGGTCTTCTTCTCAAATACTCCTGTGCCGTTTGTTGTGCGTTCCAGGGTATGGTCGTGAGTCATATAGCAGACACCGTCCTTGGTCATGCGGATGTCGGTTTCAAATCCTGTATATCCTGCGTCCCAGCTTTCCTGGAAGGCTTTAAGCGTGTTTTCGTCACGTTCCATGCGACCACCTCTGTGAGAGAAGGCGCGGATAGTTTGTGTCTGTGCTAAGATGCTGCCTGCAGGAATCAGGGTGGCAGCAAAAAGGACTGCTTTGAATAATGAGTGTTTCATGTTATGATTGTTTTATTGTTTGTCTGAAAGTGAATTATTTCTCTTCTTCCGTGTTGTCGGTAGCCACCGATTTCGGCTTGAGGTTCCAGATGGTGGCGATGACCAGAGTGCCGACAACAGAGATGCCAGCCATCAATATGAAAATGGGATGCCAGCCGAAAGTATCGGCAAACTTGCCCAGAGGATAGCCTGTGATGAGGGTGCTGAAATAACTCATGAAACCGATAACGCCAACGGCACTTGAGGCTGCCTTCTTGGAAACATCGTTAGAGGCGATGACACCCAGCAGGGCCTGGGGACCATAGAGGAAGAAGCCCGCAAGAGCCAGCAGGAGAAGGAACAGGACAGGTGTGTTCATGTCCTGCACATAATGCAATGCCACGAGACACAGCGCAACAAGTACCATCTCTATGACACATACCCGTTGTGAACGGCTCTTGAAAAACTTGTCAGAGATAAAGCCTGCTGCAACCATACCCAGGCAGCCTGCCACTTCAAAGATAGCTACAGTCCATCCGGAGAGAGCCTGACTCAAACCCATCTCCTGTAACATGGAAGGTCCCCAGTCCAGAATGGCAAAACGCACCACATAGACAAAGAGGTCGGTGATGGCAAGAACCCATACTACAGGATTCAGGAATACCTTCTTCATGAGGAACTTGGAGAATTCCTTGTTGTTTTTCTTTCCTTCTGTCTCCTCAAATTCCCCTTCCACCTTGGGCAGTTCAGGAAGACCCACAGAACTCGGGGTGTTTCTTAGGGTGACAATAATAAAGAAGATGCCGAACAGGGAAATACATGCCGGAACCCAGAAGCAGAGTTGCCATTTGGTCAGATAACCGCAGATGACAGCAGCCACAAAGGCACCTACGCTGTGGGATGTGTTCCACAGGCTCATCTTGGTAGCCAGCTCATGGGGTGGAACCCAACTTACCATAAGGTGGTTGCATGGTGCGAATCCGCAACCCTGGAAAATCTGGTTGATGATGTAAAGTACCGACATGATGGTGACAAACCAGCCTACAAAGTCGGGACCTTCGGTTGTGCCGCTGATCATTGAAGACAGATGGGCACTCAGACCGAACAGGAAATTGACTGCCACGCAGACGCTGAGTCCCAACACCAAATGCCAACGGGCATTGGTGCGGTCGCCTATGACACCGTTGATGAGTTTTGATATACCATAGATAATACCACCGGCAGACATGATGGCACCAAACTGGGCCTTGGTAATTTCCGGATACTCTGCCTGCAGTAAAGGAATGGCGAAGGAGAAATTCTTACGCACGAAGTAAAACATGGCGTAGCCAATCATGGAACAGATGATGACTCTCCATTGCCAGTACTTAAAAGAATGTTTAGTTTGCATATTTTGTTGTTTTTGTTTTGTTCTTTTCAGGCGGCAGTCATAGTCTTTGCCATAAACCACACAAAGTTACGATTAAGTGAGCGAAAAGCCAAATTTATTTGAGCTTTTCCGAGCGAGAGTAACTAAAACAATAAGTTAAAGTTACGATTAAGTGAGCGAAAAGCCAAATTTATTTGAGCTTTTTCAATCGTGAGAATTCGGCGCTACCCATTAGCCCCATAGGCCCCATCACCCCCTCGCCTCCAGGCCTATTTGTAGAGTTTATATTTCTTTGACAGTTTCCTGAAGGAGTCCACGTCTTTGTACCAGTAGTCCTTTATGTCGGCCCATCGGTGATTCTCGGTGAAGCGCAAACGTATTTGCTTTGAGCCGCAGACCTTGTCAAACATGTTGAAACGCTTGGGGTCTTGCACCTTGAATACAGCCTTGTCTGGATACATCGCCGCCGTTTCCTGCATAATCAGGAATTGTATGTCTGTGAGATGTGCCTGGCGGTAGTCGGTGAAATGAACCTGAACGCCTTCCACCTGCTCGTCTTTCATTGTGGCATAGAAAGGCTTGAGATAGATGGGGCGGAAGATTACTCCCGGCAGATGGAAACCGTTCATGCGGTTTGCCAGAGTCTCGGCATCGAGCCAAGGTGCGCCAAACATCTGGAAGGGGATGGTATATCCCACGCCGATATTCATATAGGAGAATTCTCCGAGGATGCCGCTTACAGGATAGCAGATGGCCGAAATGGGCTGAGGTATGTGAGGAGATGACGGAATCCATTGGAGACCCGTTTCCGCATAAGTCATGCGGCGCTTCCAGCCTTTCATCCTGACCACTGTGAGCTTGCATTGTACTCCACCTGTGAGCATGCGTTCACCGTTTATCAGCAATGCCAGTTCTCCGCAAGTTAGGCCATAAATATAAGGTATCCTGAACTGGCTGACAAACGAGACACAGTCATCTTCGGTGAGGCAGCCCTCTATTTTCTCTCCCCCCAGGGGATTAGGACGGTCCAGCACGACAAACTCCTTTCCGCTTTCCGCTGCCGTTTCCATGGCAAGGCCCATGCTGCTGATGTAGGTAAATGAGCGGCTGCCGATATCCTGGATGTCATAGACCAGCACATCGATGTCTTTCAGCATCTCGGGGGTAGCTTTGCGAGTCTTGCCGTACAGGGAATAGACGGGGATACCCGTTTTTTTGTCAACCTTGTCCTCCACGGAGGCTCCGGCGTGCTGGTTGCCGCGCACGCCATGCTCAGGGCCGAACAAAGCCACGAGTTTGACCCCGGGAGCGTTATACAGGATGTCGATGGTAGAGCGCATGTTGTTGTCCACTCCGGTAGGATTGGTTATCAGTCCCACGCGCTTTCCCTGAAGCAATTTGAACTGCTGCTCCTTCAAGACTTCGATACCAGTTTTGATTCTTATCTTGTCAGCGTGTGTCAGGACATTTCCTGCAAAGGCTAACATGATGAATAAATAAAACGCTTTTTTCATATATTGTAGATTTATACTGCAAATTTACTCACATTTGACAAATATTTAACAATTACTCTCTTTTGTCTTACATTCACGCGGCATCTGCCCCGTTTTTCCTGTTTTTTTCTTCATTACAATCCGTAATCAAATACAGGAACAGGTGTGAAATGAAGCCAAGTAGTGATTTTTTCAGCATGATGGCACGAAAAAAGACCAGTCCTTCACAGGAGTGGTCTTTCCGATTCTAACTATATTTTCTAAACAAGAGGCTGCAATATGCTTTTTTTCCAAAGTGCCTCTGTTTAACGGCAATAGGTAAAGGTTAGAACAACAAGATTAAACAACTATAGATGGTTTGCTAAAACAAAAGAATAAAATATAAATCTATATCTCTTTTCACATGCAAAATTATGGGGTTGCATGATGCGACTGGATTCCATATTATAAATTAAAACGTCAAAACCATTGTCGAAACGTAAATTTTACGATTCGACAATAACTGAAAAGACTTTTGAAGGCCTCTGGGAGTTGGTCTGCAGAAATTCCTGCCCAAACTACCATACCCTAACGACAAATTAGGTAACTTTGTAACCAGCAATACACGCTATATGTTAAAATCCATTTTACTTGTGGCTTCGGGCAGCGCCCTGGGCGGGGCACTCCGGTTTCTTGTGGGCCGTGTGGCATCGGGTATGATGCCGGGCCATTTCCCGCTGGGTACTTTTCTGTGTAACATCACGGGCTGTTTCCTCATAGGCATAATTTATGCCCTGTCGGATAAATACAACTGGATGTCTCCCAACATGAGACTCCTTCTGGCCGTTGGCCTGTGTGGCGGCTTCACCACCTTCTCCTCGTTTATCCGTGAGAATGCCGAATTGGCAAGGCAGGACCTTGCCGTGATGTTCCTCTATGCCGGAACCAGTCTGCTGGTGGGCTTTATGGTGCTGTATCTTGGCTATTATCTGATAAAAGCAATATAAGACAAATAGATGATGAGACGACTGTTATTCACCTTGGCTGTACTGCCCTTGCTGGCTGGTGTGACCCGTGCCGAATCATGGATTCGTGTTAACCAAATAGGCTATATCCCCAAATGTTCAAAAGTTGCTGTAATGATGTCGCAGGAGGATGTTGTCATAGAGGGTTTCGACCTTGTGGATGCTTTTACAGGGAATACTGTGTGCCACTTCGGCAAGAAGCAGGTAAGACCCACAGGAGGACTCGGACAGATGAAATCTACTTTCAGGCTGAATTTCAGTTCGTTTGATACTCCCGGCACCTATTATCTCCGGGCAGGAGAGGCAAAGTCGCCTGTCTTTGCCGTCAACGGAGGGGTTTATCAGGGTACGGCAGATTTTGTGCTGAACTATATGCGTCAGCAGCGTTGCGGCTATAATCCTTATTACAAGGCTGACTGCCATCAGAAAGACGGCTACATAACCAACCATCCTACTAAATCGGGCCAGTTCCTTGATGTCAGGGGAGGGTGGCACGATGCGGGTGACTGCCTCCAATACACCACCACATCGGCCAACGCCATCTATCAGATGATGTTTGCTTACCAGCAGAATCCGCATGCCTTTGGCGACAGGTACCAGACTGACGGACGCCCTGGGAGCAATGGCATTCCTGATATCATCGACGAGATAAGGTGGGGTCTGGACTGGCTCAACCGCATGAATCCCGCAAAGGGGGAATTATACAATCAGATTGCCGACGACAGGGACCATGTCGGTATGCGTGAGCCTCAGTTTGACAAGGCCGACTATGGCTGGGGAGAGAACAACGGGCGTCCGGTATATTTCTGCGACGGTAAGCCCCAGCAGCGCGGACATTTTATGAATGCCACGACGGGCGTTGCCAGCACGGCAGGAAAATTTGCCTCAGACTTTGCGCTGGGTTCCAGGATACTCCAGCCTTTCTATCCCGAACTGGCAAAGACCATTGGCGGGAAGGCGGCGGATGCCTATGCCGTGGGCATGGAAAAGCCGGGCTATTGCCAGACGGTATCAGTAAAATCCCCATATATTTACGAGGAGTCGAACTGGGTGGATGACATGGAGCTTGGTGCTGTGGAAATGTATTTCAAGACAGGTCAGAAGCAATATTTGGAGGATGCCGTCCGCTATGGCCGCCAGGAGAAGACCACTCCGTGGATGGGGAGCGACACGGCACGCCATTATCAATGGTATCCGTTTATGAATATGGGACACTATCAGGTTGCCGTTGCCGGCGACAAACAGACAAAGAAGGAATTCATAGCCAATTTCAAGTCGGGAATAGAGGGCGTCTGGCAACGAGCCCGGAAATCCCCCTTCCTCTACGGCATCCCTTCTATATGGTGCTCAAACAATCTGACCACAGCCATGCTGACGCAATGTATTCTCTATCGTCAGCTCACGGGTGACCGCAGCTATGAGGAGATGGAGGGGGCGTTGCGCGACTGGCTTCTGGGCTGCAACCCCTGGGGAGTGAGTATGATAGTGGAGCTTCCCCTGGGTGGCAACTATCCCCGCCAGCCCCATTCCAGTAATGTCAAACTGGGGATAGGCAATACAACGGGCGGACTTGTGGACGGACCTGTGTACTCAACGATTTTCAACAGTCTCAGAGGTGTGTACCTGGCCCCTGATGCCAAGGGACTGTATAATAACTACGACTTGTTCCAGCCAGATATCATGGTTTATCATGACAATATCCACGATTATTCCACCAACGAGCCTACCATGGACGGAACAGCCTCGCTGACATTCCCCTTGTCGGCCTATGCCGAGGAGGGCAGGAGACAGATGAAATGGCCTCCCGACCAGAATGTGTATTATGAGGATGGTATCATAAGAGGCAACCCTGGCGAGAAGAAGATTTGTCTTGTATTTACGGCAGCTGACAAGGCCGACGGTGCCGCCCCTATCATATCCACATTGAGGAAATACCAAATCCATGGCGGCTTTTTCTTTACGGGCCAGTTCTATGAGATGTTTCCCGATGTCATTCAGCGGCTGCGCAAGGAAGGCCACTATGTCGGGAGCCATAGTTATGGCCATTTGCTCTATTTCCCATGGGACCGCCGTGACACCATGCTTGTGAGCCATGAGCAATTCAACGAGGATATGCTGAAGAGCTATGCCCTGATGGAAAAAGCCGGGATACACAAGGAGGATGCGCCTTATTTCATCCCGCCTTATGAGCACTACAATGCTACTGTGTCGGCATGGGCACGGCAACTGGGACTTCAGGTCATCAACTATACCCCGGGTACGGCAAGTAACGGTGATTACACCACACCCAGTATGAAAAACTATTACAGCAGCCAGACCATCATAGACCGCATACTGAAGTATGAGTCTTCACAGCAGAATGGCCTTAACGGCTTCTTCCTGCTGCTGCATTTCGGTACAGCTGACGAGCGTACCGACAAACTCTATAATCGTCTCGGTGAGATTATCGATATGCTTCATTCACGCGGTTACCGCTTTGTGTCCGTCGAGGAAATGATCAAAGGCAAGTAGGGATGTCCAATACCTTTATTGCCCTCCTGACCCTTGCAGGTTATTTCCTGCTGCTTCTTCTTATTGCCCGTATCACAGGCAAGGAACGAAGCAACGAGGCGTTTTTCCGGGGCAACAGAAAATCGCCGTGGGGTATTGTCGCCTTTGGCATGATAGGCGCGTCGCTTTCCGGTGTGTCGCTTGTGTCGGTGCCGGGTTATGTGGGTTTTACCCAGATGACTTATCTGCAGATGTGCCTTGGCTTCTTCTTCGGTTATCTGATTGTGGCCTTTGTCCTGCTGCCTGTCTATTACAAACAGAACCTTACCAGTATTTATTCCTATCTGCAGGGCCGTTTCGGAGAGACATCCCGGCAGACCGGAGCTTCCTTTTTCATCCTCAGCAAGCTTGCAGGTGCCGCAGTAAGGTTCTACCTTGTCTGCATCGTCTTGCAGCAGATTGTCTTTGGCCCCCTGGGAATGCCTTATCCTGTTACGGTTGTCCTTATCCTGCTGCTTGTGTGGCTCTACACGCGCCGGGCGGGTATCCGCACTTTGGTATATACCGATGCTCTCCAGACTTTATGCCTCATAGGTACCGTCATCGCTGTGGCAGTCATTATCAGCCAGCAGATGTTTCCTTCGTGGAAGGCCATGACAGATGCTGTAATCCAGAGTCCCCTCAGCCGTATTTTTGTATGGGATGACTTCTCTGGCAGACAATATTTCTGGAAACAGTTTCTCAGCGGTATCTTCATTGTCATCGTCATGACAGGACTCGACCAGGACATGATGCAGAAGAACCTGACCTGTCCCACTCTCCGTAAAGCCCAGAAGGACATGTGTGCCTATGGTATCAGTTTCGTCCCGGTAAATTTGCTGTTGCTGCTTATAGGAGTATTGCTCTATCTCTATGCCGCACAGCACCAGTTAGCCCTTCCTGCCGATGGCGACCAGCTCTTTCCCATGCTTGTCCTCGGGGGACATTTCGGCTCTGCTGTCATCGTACTCTTTACCCTCGGCATCTCTGCCGCTGCATTTTCAAGTGTGGATTCGGCGCTGACGGCCCTGACCACGACGTTCTGTGTGGATATACTCGGCATCGAGAGGGAAACCTCACCACAGAATGCCGAGGGAATACGCAAGAAAGTGCATTTTGCCATTGTGGGCGTCTTCATTGTGCTTACCATCCTGTTCCGGTTTATCGGCAACAACAGCGTGATAGATGTCATCTATATTCTGGCATCATATACCTATGGCCCGCTTCTCGGCCTTTTTGCCTTTGGCATTTTTACACATTACCGCATTAAGGAGCGATTCGCACCAGTTATTGCCATAGCTTCCCCGCTCATCTGTTATGTATTGTCCTTGCTTGTTCCACACTATACAGGATATCATTTCGGCTACGAACTGTTGATGCTCAATGGCGCCCTGACATTCCTGATGTTGTACCTTACTCGCCGAAAATGATTATTGGCTGGTGCTTTTTGTGGTCTAACAGATGAAAGTTGTGTAATTTTGCATTGAAATTGAGAATCCCATGGCCATAGCTGAGAATATTACAGAACTGGGAACAAAACCCATAGGCAGTCTGTTGCCGAAATATGCGACCCCTGCCGTCATTGCCATGACGGCATCGTCGCTATACAACATCATCGACGCTATTTTTATTGGTCAGGGAGTAGGCCCTCTGGCGATAGCTGGTGTCTCGCTGAGCTTTCCTGTAATGCAGGTTACCAGTGCCTTTGGCGCCATGGTTGGTGTCGGAGCTGCTACATTGTTGTCGGTGAAGCTGGGTGAGAGGGACTATGATACCGCCCGTAAGATTCTGGGCAATGTGTTGCTGCTCAACATCATTATGGGTGTGGTAATGGGTGCCCTGATGCTGGCTTTTATCAATCCTATTTTGTATTTCTTCGGCGCGAGTGACGAGACGGTAAGCTATGCCCGCGACTTTATGACGATTGTGTTGCTGGGAAATGTTGTCACCCATCTTTACTTGGGAATGAACTCCCTGCTTCGTGCCTCCGGGCATCCTCGTGAGGCGATGTTTGCCACTATAGGAACGGTATGCCTGAATATCCTCTTTGCGCCGTTGTTCATCTATGCGTTCAAATGGGGCATCCAGGGTGCGGCTGCTGCTACAGTCCTGAGCCAGCTGCTGGTGTTGATATGGGAGTTATGGCTGTTTAGCAATCCCAATGAGTTTATCCATTTCCAGCGCAAGCATATCTCTCTTGACCAGCGTATAGTGACGGGAACGCTCAGCATAGGAATGTCGCCGTTTCTGATGAACCTCTGCGGATGTATAGTCACCGTGTTCTTTAACTGGAGCCTGGCACATTACGGAAGCGATCTGGAAATTGCCGCTTATGGCATCAACAACCGTCTGGCGTTCTTTTTTGCCATGATTGTGGTGGGGCTCAACCAGGGAATGCAGCCGATAGCCGGGTATAATTACGGGGCAAGGAAATTTGACCGTCTGCGCCAGACCCTTATTCGCAGCATCATGGTGGCGACTGGCGTGGTATTTGTGGGCTTTGTCCTGTGCATGCTCTTTCCCTATGCCTGCGTGCGTGCTTTCACGTCCGACAAACAGTTGATAGAGAGTTCTGCCTATGCCATTCAGATTATGTTCCTGGCCTTTCCTATTATAGGATTCCAGATGGTGACGACCAATTTCTTCCAGTGTATAGGTCAGGTGAGGAAGAGCATTTTCCTGTCCATGACACGACAGTTGCTTTTCATCATTCCCCTGTTGTATGTCCTGCCTAAGTATTTTGGCCTGACGGGTATATGGTACACCATACCGCTGTCTGACCTGCTTTCCACATTCCTGACAGGTTATTTTCTGATTAAAATGCTCCGGCAGCTCCGGACACTTACACCTCATAAATCATAGCATTATGGATAAAGAGAAAAAATATGCGATATGCCTAGGACGCCAGTTGGGCAGCGGCGGTCATGAGATAGCCAAATATCTGGCTGGTGAGCTGGGCTTCAACTTCTATGATAAGGAATTGCTCTATGCTGCTGCAGCGAGAAGCGGATATTCTACTGATATGTTTGAGAAGAACGATGAGGAGAAGAGTGAACTTCATTCGTTCATCTCCCATCTGGTGCCTTTCGTGGGGACTGCCGATTTCTACGGCAATCATGTTGACGAGGATTTCCTTTTCCGCATCCTGAGTGAAACCATCCAGGGCATAGCTGCTGAGGAGAATTGCATCTTTGTGGGACGTTGTGCCGAGTATATCCTTCGTGAGAAGCGTGATACGATGGTCAGCGTGTTTATCTCTGCCGATGAGGGCGACCGCGTGGAGCGGCTGTGCAAACTGCGTGGCATTAAGCCCAATGCCGCAAGGAAACTCATCTCGTCCAATGATAAGCGCCGCGCCGCCTTTCACGACTTCTACAGCTCCAGGCAATGGGGCAGGGCATCCACTTACGACCTGTGTGTTAACCAGAGTTGTATGGGAATGGAGAACACCAAGAAACTTGTGCTTGAATTTGTCAAACAGCGTTTCGGTATAGAATGAGGAGGATAGGTCTTTTGTCGGATACCCATGCCTACTGGGATGAGCGTTATTTGCAGTATCTTGAGCCGTGCGATGAGATATGGCATGCGGGTGATATCGGCTCTTATGAATTAGCCCAGCGCCTGAACAGGATTCACCCTCTTGTGGCGGTACATGGCAATGTGGACGGCTATGATATTCGCCGTCTCTATCCTGAGAAACTGCGTTGGAGATGTGAGGAGGTCGATGTGCTGATGAAGCATATAGGGGGTTATCCGGGCAATTATGACCGCAGCGTTTCCTCGTTGATATATGCCTCGCCCCCTCAGTTGTTTATAAGTGGCCACTCCCATATCCTCAGGGTGCAATATGACAAGTCGCTCCATTTGTTGCACATCAATCCCGGTGCTGCGGGAGTCCAGGGATGGCAGAAAGTACGAACGCTGGTGCGTTTCACTATCGACGGTAAGGAGATAAAAGACCTGGAGGTAGTGGAATTGAAGTAAGAGTTTTGTTTGAATTTGACTTCTGATTTGAGTAAAAGCGTCTGTCAGACAATTAGCCCCAAGGCTACAAGTA
The DNA here is from genome assembly GCA_900318305.1 of uncultured Prevotellaceae bacterium. Taxonomy (GTDB): domain Bacteria; phylum Bacteroidota; class Bacteroidia; order Bacteroidales; family Bacteroidaceae; genus UBA6382. Next base: position 27,334 of record ONKB01000046.1, read on the forward strand.
TGGCGAAAACAAACATATTGCGTGAGGTCTTCCCGAGTATGCGGTTGAGTTCCTTGCCATGATGGATTCTTACCATCTCTCTCCATGTCATCCAGTGGAGCGGCAGGAAGAGGGATGCCAATACCAGAGCCATGATGTGCTGATGGCATGCAAGTGCTATGCAGCAAGCCCAAGCCAGGATGCCTGTTATGAGATATTGCCTGTTGCCGAAGCGTTCGCCAAACAGGGCGATAAGTGTGCGTTTCCCTGAGTGGCGGTCGGTGTCCCTGTCGCGGTAGTTGTTGATGATAAGCAGCAGGTCGATGACAAGCCCTGATGCAAGGGAACAGATCACGGCATCTTCTGTTATGGTGCCTGTCTGAACATAATAGGTGCAGATAACTGGAACGAAGCCGAAAAAGACGAATACCAGCAAGTCGCCCAGTCCTATGTAAGAGAGAAATGTTGTGTACAGGAAAGCAAAGACAACGCAGGCTATCCCTATGGCGATAAGCCACAGGCTGCCCCACAACAGCAGGAGTAACCCTGCTCCGCAGGCGCATATCAGGGTGATGGCGATGCCCGTTTCCATGGCCCTGGGGGTAATCCATCCCTGGGCGCATGCCCTCTCTGGTCCCAGACGGTCGTTTCTGTCGGTGCCTTTGCGGAAGTCTATAAGGTCGTTGATGAAATTGGCTGCAATCTGCATCAGGGAAGCAAACAGGAGACACAGGAGTGCGGGAGGCCATTTGAGCGAATGGTCTGAGTAGGCCAATGCCGTGGCGATAATAACAGGTATCCATGCACCCGTCAGGGTCTTTGGTCTTGCTGCCAACAGCCATGCTTTGGCTGAGTTTGTCTTGATTGCCTTGCTCATCTTGACAAAAGGAGTTTCATGGTGCGAAGTTAAGAAAACCTTTTCAATTGGCGGCACATTGTTGTGTAACTACGCGCAGAAGCTTGTTTCCTTGAGAAAAGGCCTTGAAATTTGCCAGTTCGCATAAGAATTTGTATATTTGCATCTTAAAACGCAAAAATATTAACAAAACAAATACTATTTATGTCTGTACAAGAGAAGAATATTCAGGCTTTAGTGGAACTTCGCGCCAAAGCTCATCTTGGAGGTGGCGAGAAAGCGATTGCCAAGCAACATGAAAAAGGCAAGCTCACAGCCCGTGAAAGGATTGATTTGCTGTTGGATAAAGGAAGTTTTGAGGAAGTTGATGCTTTCAAGTTGCATCGTTGTCATAACTTCGGAATGGAAAAGAAACAATATCTCGGAGACGGTGTCGTAACAGGATGTGGAACCATTAACGGCCGCATGGTATATGTGTTTGCCCAGGATTTCACAGTCAATGGCGGCAGTCTTTCCCAGACCATGTCGGAGAAGATATGTAAGGTTATGGATCTCTCCATGAAGATGGGAGTGCCCTGTATAGGTTTGAACGACTCAGGTGGTGCACGTATTCAGGAGGGTATTACCTCTCTGAGCGGTTTCGGAGAGATCTTCCAGCGCAATATCGAGGCCAGCGGCGTGGTTCCCCAGATATCTGCCATTTGCGGCCCTTGCGCCGGTGGTGCGGTGTATTCTCCTGCCATCACAGACTTTGTGTTTATGCTCAAGGGTGTTTCAAACATGTTCCTTACAGGTCCCAAAGTAGTGAAGACCGTTACCGGCGAGGATGTTACCGCAGAGGAACTGGGAGGTGCATCGGTCCACAGTACCAAGAGCGGTGTGGCTCATTTTACAGCTGATACCGAGGAGGACCTTGCCAAGAGCATCCGCAAGTTGCTCAGCTATCTGCCTCAGAATAATATGGAGGAGACTCCCCGTGTGGAATGCAAGGACCCCATCAGCAGAAAAGACGACAAACTCAATACAATCCTGCCCGATGATCCCAACAAGGCATACGACATGTATGAGGTGATACAGTCGGTAGTTGATAAGGACTCGTTCTTTGAGGTGCATGAGAAGTTCGCCCGCAATATCATAGTCGGCTTTGCCCGTTTCAATGGCCAGACAGTAGGTGTCGTTGCCAATCAGCCCAAGGTTTTCGCAGGAGTACTTGACTGCAATGCCAGCCGCAAGGGAGCACGTTTTGTGCGCTTCTGTGACTGCTTTAATATACCTATCGTGTCGCTTGTTGATGTGCCGGGATTCCTGCCAGGTACAGGTCAGGAGTACAATGCCGTTATCGACCATGGTGCCAAGCTGCTGTTTGCCTATGGTGAGGCAACTGTGCCCAAAGTAACGGTTACCTTACGAAAGAGCTACGGCGGCAGCCATATTGTGATGGGTTGCAAGCAGCTCAAGGCTGACATGAACTATGCATGGCCTTCTGCCGAGATGGCTGTGATGGGTGCCGGCGGTGCCGTGGCTATTCTCTATGCCAAGGCTGCCCAGGAACAGGAAGATCCCAAGGCTTTCCTTGCCGAGAAAGAGAAAGAGTACAATGACCTCTTCACCAATCCGTATCAGGCAGCAAGCTACGGCTTTGTTGACGATGTGATTGAGCCACGCAACACCCGTTTCCGCATCTGCCGCGCTCTTGCTGAGCTGGCTACAAAACGTGAGTCACGTCCGGCTAAGAAACACGGTAACATACCTTTGTAACCCCAAAGACGGAAAGAAATGAGTGTACTGAAAATAAAATCCAATAATCTTGATTTAGAACTGCAGCTCGACGGCAACGGTAGCATGGAAACCCTTCAGGGTAATGCCCTGCCTTCAACCGATGAGCAACAGCTGCATGTGGCTTTGATAGCTCTTTCGCTGAGTCAGATGCTGGGTCAGTCTGGCAGCCACGACATGGAGACGGAGATGATAACCATCCAGCCGCATGCTACGGAGTGGAACTCAAAAGTATTTGGCTTCACCAATACAAAATTCTAAATTGTTCAACATTATAAAAATAATCCCGTATGGAATACAAGTATAAAGTAAATGGCGTAGAATATACTGTACAGGTAGCGTCAGTCTTTGGAAACAAGGCGCACGTCTTTGTTAACGGCGTCTCTTATGAAGTGGAAATGGAAGGTGATACTCCTGTGGCTCCCGTAGCATTTGCTCCTGTTGCCGCCACAGCTCCAGCCCCGGCTCCTGCTGTTGAGGCACCTCAGGCGAAAGCCACTCCAACCCCGGCACCGGAGCCTGCTAAGGAGACTCCCAAAGAAGCTCCTAAGGCAGCCCCTGCAGACGTTCCTGCAGGAGGTACCCCGGTCAAGTCACCCCTCCCTGGTATCATCAACGATGTCAAGGTTGCCGTGGGCGAGAAAGTGAAAAGCGGTCAGGTGCTTCTTATCCTTGAGGCAATGAAGATGGAGAACGAGATTACCGCTGAACAGGATGGTGTGATTAGTGCCATCTCGGTAAGTCAGGGAGACTCCGTTATGGAAGGTTCAGTACTTCTGACAATCGCCTGATTAAAGTGTAAATCAAACCTAAGGCCGGAAAGCCCATATATTTTTGGATTATGAGTAGAAAAACTATTATTGCTATAGCTACGATAGTAGCATTGTTGCTTTTAGGTGGCATGGCTTATCTGTTTGTGAATTTGCGGCAACAGCAGAACGAGAACGAGGAACTCCAGCAGTTGGCTGCCATGGATAAGAAGGAGATGGAGAATGAGTATGCCCAGTTCGCTCTGCAGTATGATGAGTTGAAACGCTCCATTCGCAACGATTCCCTGATGATTCGTCTTACTGAGGAGGAAAACAAGACCAAGAGCTTGCTGGAGGAACTCAAGAGGACAAAAAGCAATGACGCCCGCGAAATCTCACGTCTGAAGAAGGAGCTGGCTACGGTGCGTGCCGTATTGCGTAGTTATATTATCCAGGTTGATTCCCTGAACAGGCTGAATGAATCATTGAAGTCTGAGAATGAGCATGTCAAACAGCAGTATTCCGAGGCAACAGCGAAGATATCCAACCTGACGACAGAGAAGCAAAGTTTGTCTAATCAGGTAGCTATCGCATCACAACTGGATGCTACGGGAGTGTCGCTGATACCGCAGAATAAAAAGGGTAAGACTGAGAAGAAGACCAAGTCGGTAACCCGTTTTGTAGTGAACTTTACCATCACGAAGAATATTACAGCAAAGACAGGAGAGCGTAAGATATATGTAAGGGTGACTCAGCCCAACAACTCAGTTGTCGGTCAGACTGGAACCATTCAGTATGAGAGTTCCACCATTGGCTATTCTGCCATGAAGATTGTGGAGTATACCGGCGAGGAGATGCCTGTGACCGTATATGTCAATGTAGGAGAGTTCCTGAGCCCTGGTACCTATCATGCCTACATATTTGCTGAAGGCACTATGATTGGCTCAGGCAGTCTGACCATGGCGAAATAGGTTCTGTGCTTAAAGCTTATCGTGAGTCTGACAGAAGAATAATGTCTTAAATGGATATTTCCTATTTTTGTAATAATAACAAATCTGTGATGAAGAGAACTATACTTATTATCTTATGTGTCATAGGGTGGCTATGTGTCATGGCGGAAGACAAAGCTCCACAAGGGGGGGAGATTCAAAATTATTTTTAAGGATACCCCGTTTGTCAAATATGCCGATGAGAACGGTGTTGTGTATCTTAGCCAAAATTTCTATCACCATAACCCTAACAAATTGCGTGCATTCGGGTATTCTGTTTCACAATGGCAAGACGAAACTGGTAAGATATATGCCCTTGACAATATACTCACCGACACCACCTATTCGCGCTTTGTGTTGACATCCGATGTGGTACTGACTCCTGTCTATACCTTGAACGAGGAGGATCTTGGTGATGGAACAGTAACTCCGGTATGGAACTTTGGATTGCCTGACAGCACGGTGCTGTTTGATAACTTTAAGGGTACTTGCTGGTTTGTAAAGCCAGAATTATACAACTCTTACTATTGCGACATTGCTATGGCCTGTGATGCTACTAATGGCTTGATTCACAACAACGGGCGTACCGCTGACGGCAATGCCGTCGTCAAGGCGGGTACCCGTTTCAGACTTCCATCACGTTACGGAACGGTATACACGCTGGTCACCACGGAGGAACTTACTGCGACAACGATTGCCGGCAGAACCGATTATACAAAAGGTATGGCAGGCATTAATCATACTAGTACATTGGCCTATTGCAATTCTACAACTGACAGCATTGACATCGTTGTTGGTGAAGATATCCATTTGGTGTCCATTTCTGCTTCCTATCCTGGTGGTGACACCACTCCGACATGGATTCCCAACACCAATGTGGCTGGAGCTGTCTTCAACATTCCCCTTACCCGCTGTGATGATGCCCATGTGTCAGGCAACAATTTGCTGAAAGTATCAAATGGTACTGAAGTGGCAGATCGAACCAAATATTTCTTTCGCAAGACAAGCAACAACATCTACGCCTTCCATCTTGACAACGACGGGAGAACAATTTCTGAAGGGGAGATATATCTGGAATATGATACATTTACCGACCCTAAACTGCTTTTCTTGAATGCAAATGATGCCTTGGTTAACAGTATTAACAACACCAGCTCAGGTAATCCTGACAATAAGACGCAAAAAGTATTCAAGAAGGGTAGGTTGTATATTCTAAACTCCGACGGTTCTATCTATACTCTTGATGGAGTACGAATTAAATGACATTATTTGCCAATTATAAATGAATGTATTATGAAACAGTTGAAATTATTTTTAGCAGCACTGATGTGCTTATTGACGTCAGCAACAAGTTTTGCAGACGACACACCTATTCCTGTAGATCAGCTTCCTGTTACAGCTAAGACCTTTGTTCAGACCAGCTTCAAAAACAAGAAGATTATATATGCTGAAAAAGATCGGAATTCCTTTGAGTGCCGTCTCGATGATGGCACAAAAATTGAATTCTACAAGAAAGGTATGTGGAAAAAGGTTGATTGCAAAAAAGGTTCTGTTCCCGCAGAAATCGTTCCTTCTGCTATCCAGCAGTATGTAAAGGGTAATTTCCCCGATTGTTTTATCACCAAGATAGATAAGGAGCGTTATGGTTACGAAATAGAACTGTCAAACGACATTGACTTGAAGTTTAACCAGAAGGGTGTGCTTATCGGCATGGACGATTAATTTTCTTATATATAGGAATTTAAATAAAAACCGCTCTGAGATGTTTTCTCTCAAAGCGGTTTTTATTTGTTTGTCCAGCAATTTTGCGGTTGAATTTTTCAATATACTCCACCATGTCATATCCTTTGGCGGACACCAGTATATGGTTATAAACTAACGGGCTGTTATGCCCCTTAGGATTTTACTTGTCGATGTTTTCTGTAAGCTTTACGACTGCGTCGGCCAAGTGATGGAATGCCATACCAGTGATGGTCTCAGGGTGGGTGGCGATGGGGGCTCCTTCGTCACCGCTCTCACAGATACTCTGTACCAGCGGTATCTGTCCTAACAGAGGTAAGGTCATTTTTTCTGCCAGTTTCTTGACACCATCCTTGCCGAAGATATAATATTTGTTCTCCGGCAGTTCGGCAGGGGTGAAGTATGCCATGTTCTCAACAAGTCCTATGATGGGGATGTTGATTTTTTCGTTCATGTACATGTCTATGCCTTTCTGCGCATCGGCAAGAGCTACGTTCTGTGGTGTGCTGACAATGATGGCACCGCTGACATGGAGTGTCTGCATAATGGTGAGATGGATGTCGCTGGTGCCGGGAGGAGTATCGATGATGAAATAGTCCAGGTCACCCCATAATGTGTCGGTAATGAGTTGCTTCAAAGCATTGCTGGCCATGGGGCCACGCCATACAGCTGCGCTTCCAGGTTTGATGAAGAAACCGATGGAAATGATTTTCAGTCCGTATTTCTCGGCAGGAATCAGCATCTGTTTGCCGTCAACCATTTCTCCGTAAGGCTGAAAGTCTTCCAACTGGAACATTTTGGGTATTGAGGGGCCGAAGATGTCAGCGTCGAGGAGTCCCACCTTGTAGCCCTGTCCTGCCAGAGCCACAGCCAGATTGGCGGCTATGGTTGATTTGCCGACTCCTCCCTTGCCAGAGGAAACAGCTATGACATTCTTTACGTTGGGTAAGGCTTTTTCCTCTTCCCCATGGCTCTGTCTTGGTGCGAACAGCGGGGTGACATTGACTTCCACCTCTTGTCCTGCAGTATATTTAACAGCGCTTTCGGCAGCCTTGATGACAGACTTGGAAAAAGGATCTGGATTCTTGGGAAAGAGTATGCTGAACGATACACTATTGCCATTAATGCGCAGATCATCCTGCACCATTCCCAATTCCACGATGCTCTTGTTCTCGCCTGGATAACGCACAGTTGAGAGTGCATCTATAATTAACTTAGGATATAAATTCATGTTATTTAGTTATTTAGCTTTTGTCAATGCGGAGCGCTTGTCGCGCGAGTAGCTCCGGTAGCTGTCCAGTTCAATCTCAATGTCTGGCTCTGTCAACTCGATGTCGTGTGGCAAGGGGAAAGCCAGATACTTGATGGGAATGCCACGCAGTATCCATTGCTCTTCATAATAAGTCTTTATTTGCAGCAGTTTTGTGTATTCTTCGTCCAGTTTCATCGTTGGAGAATCGCCGTACAAGTCGCGGGTGAACACTTTTGGTTTAAGGCCGTTACATTCCAGAAGATACTGGGTGTATGTGCACAGGAAATTGCTGTCTGTCTTCAGATGAACCATGCCACCTGCCTTAAGGAAATGCCGATAGCGTTCAAGGAAAAATGAGGAGGTCAGTCTCTTGGTTGGTTTCTTCATCTGAGGATCACAGAAAGTAAGCCATATCTCATCTACCTCGTCTGTGTCAAAGAATCGTGTGATATATTCTATCCTTGTGCGGAGGAAGGCCACGTTTTTCAAGTTGTCGTTCAACGCCTCGGTTGCTCCCGACCACATGCGTGACCCCTTGATGTCAATACCGATAAAGTTGCGTTTGGGGAACATGCGGGCAAGTCCGACAGTATATTCACCACGTCCGCAACCCAGTTCCAAGGTGATGGGATAGTCGTTTTTGAAGAACTGTTCCCTCCAACGTCCTTTCATGGCATGGGGTTTGTCTATACTCTCAAAATCCAAATCCTGAAAAACATGAGGATAAGTTGCCATGTCGGCAAACTTTGACAATTTGTTCTTGCTCATGGTGCAAAGTTAATAAAAAGAGGTGATGTTTCAGATGGAAATCCTTTTCATTTGGCAGATGCTCATTGCCTGCAATCCATTTTTCTTGATCAATCAGACTTTTGTCTTAGGGCGTTGTGGAAGTGTAACTTGTTATAAACTGGATAACGGAGAAAGATTTTCTGTACCAAGAGTTGTTTTTACGCAAAATATTCTTAATTTTGTTTGAATTATAACAGATTTTAATTCTTAAACATAATAAACCAATATGAAAAAAGTATTTCTATTGCTTTCTGTAGCTTTGATGAGTGTCGGCGCTATGGCACAGACATGGGCGCCAGCAGGAAACAAAATCAAGACAAAATGGGCAGAGACCATTAATCCTGCCAATCCGTTGCCCGAATATCCCCGTCCACAGATGGTACGTGCCACATGGCAGAACCTAAATGGCTTGTGGGACTATGCTATTACACAGGAGAATGCAACCGATTTCAAGTCGGAAGGACAGATTCTGGTTCCTTTTGCTGTAGAGTCTTCTCTCTCTGGTGTAGGTAAATTGGTGGGGAAAGAGAAAGCCCTGTGGTATGAAAGGACATTTACCGTTCCAAAGACATGGAAAGGCAAGAACGTATTGCTTCACTTTGGTGCAGTGGACTGGAAGACCGATGTTTGGGTCAATGGTCAGCATCTGGGCCAGCATACTGGCGGATATACCCCGTTTGAATATGATGTGACTCCTTATCTGAAAAAGAGCGGAAAGCAGACATTGCGCGTAAAAGTTTGGGATGCTACTGACGATTCTTTCCAGCCTCGTGGCAAGCAGGTATGCAGCCCTTCAGGCATATGGTACACACCTGTTACCGGTATATGGCAGACCGTATGGCTCGAGCCTGTTGCCCCAACGCATATTGTTTCTTTTTATGCTGTCTCTGACATAGATGCTAAGACCATGACAGTTAATGTTACCGCACAGAATGTTCTTAATGGCGACGATGTTAAGGTGGAGGTGCTTGAAGGCGGAAAAGGATACAATCCTGAGAAACCATCACAGACTGTTGTTGCCAGTGCTGTTGCTGTCAATGGCAAGGCAGTCATCAATATGCCCGATGTGAAGACATGGTCACCCGACAATCCTTATCTCTATGGCGTCAAGATAACCCTGAGTCGCAAAGGAAAGGCTATTGATGTTGTCAACGGCTATACAGCTATGCGCAAAGTGTCTGTCTGCCGTGACAATAATGAAAATAAGTTCAGCAAGCGTATGGCTCTGAACAACGAGTCTCTGTTCCAGTTTGGTCCTCTGGATCAAGGCTGGTGGCCCGACGGACTCTATACCGCTCCTACTGACGAGGCTTTGAAATTTGATGTTGTCAAGACCAAGGATTTCGGTTTTAACATGATTCGTAAGCACATTAAGGTGGAGCCTGCACGCTGGTATTACCATTGCGATGTAGAGGGAATCATGGTATGGCAGGATATGCCTTGTATCGGTGACCACTCAGGCAGAGTGGCTGCAACACGCTCAAAGGAAGTCCGTGAGGCTACAAGAAACAGATGGGCAAGCGACAGCTTCATCGGTGGTACTGATTGTAATATTCCACAGAGCGGCAAGGATAACTACTATAAAGAGTGGAAGGAAATCATTGATATACTCAAACCTTTCCAGTGTATTGTAGTCTGGGTTCCTTTCAATGAGGCATGGGGACAGTTTGACACTGACAAGGTAGTTGAATTTACACGCCAGCAGGATGATACCCGTCTTATCAACGCTGCCTCTGGAGGTAACTATCACAATGTCGGGGATATTCAGGATTGTCACCACTATCCGCAGCCAGCCATGAATGCATACGAAGGCAAATTCGTGAACGTGCTCGGAGAATATGGCGGCATCGGCTATGCCGTGAAGGGACATCTCTGGCAGGAAGACAAGAACTGGGGCTATAATGGCCTGAAGCAAAGTGGCGCTGAGGTACTTGACCAATATGAGAAATTTGCTGAAATGTTGAAACACTATGTTGCCTGTGGTACGTCTGCTGCTGTATATACACAGACAACAGATGTCGAGATAGAATGTAATGGTCTGATGACCTATGACCGCAAAGTCATTAAGGTGGATGAGGCCCGTATCTCCAGAATCAACAAGTCGGTCATCGATGCTATGCCGAAGACGATTGTGAAATAACAGTCACATCCAAAGATACATAAAGAAGGCGGAATCCTATGCTGGACTCCGCCTTCTTTATGTTCAGGATACTAAGAAGAAACTTAGTTTTTTTATTTCACCAACTGGGCCCACTGAGCCCAATAGGTCCTCTAAGCCCGTCCCATTTCCCATTAGCCCCAGTGGCCTCAGTGGCCCCATCAATCCTCTTTTCCCCTTTTGGCCCAATTTTCCCCTCGCCTGCGATTTTGTCCATTTTGGGACAAAGGCAAATCTTGGGACAGGCCAAATGACTTTAAAATGACAGGCGAAATGATCTCGTGA
>ONKB01000067.1 GCA_900318305.1 uncultured Prevotellaceae bacterium
CGCCTGTCATTTTAAAGTCATTTGGCCTGTCCCAAGATTTGCCTTTGTCCCAAAACGGACAAAAATTCAGGCGGGGAAAAATTGGCCCAATGGGCAAAATGGATTGATGGGGCTAATGGGGCCAATGGGGCTTATGGGAGATGGGACTGGCTCAGAGGGCTTATTTGGCCCAGTTGGATCATTAGGCCCATTGGCCCCATTCGGCTCATTCGCCCCATTGGGCCCAGTCTTTATTTCACCACCTTCCTGCCGTCGTGGATGTATATCCTGCCCTTCTCGGGCCGGGTGACCGGGCGGTCCTGAAGGTCGTACCAGCTTTCGGCTCACATCTAAAAACAAACGGGGTTGGAAAGTTTTCTCCAACCCCGTTTTTATTAAATAGGGATATTACTTAAAGATTCGGATTCATCTTGTTCCATTCTGCTACAGGAGGTATGATGTTGAGTGTTACCAACTCATCACGCATCTTGCAGAGGTGCTGATATGAAGCCTCCAAGGCAGCCATCTCCTCAGCTGTTCCTACAGGGTTGGTGTAGTGAACACCTGTTGCATCAATAGTGGTAGGCATAGCCATCATGACATGCTGATATTTGTCGGTCTTGACAAAGCAGCCAGCAGGCAGAGTGAACTTCTCACCACCCATAGCAGCCTCAATCATCTTGATGGCATTGTAGGCAGGACTCTGGAAAGAGCTGCGGCCACGCAGTTTGATGATATTGGAACCACCCTGGATAGTATTGTGCTTAATTTCAGCCCATTTCTCAGCAGAGAGTTTCTTCTCTGCAAGCGGAGTACCGTCAATCTTTACCTGAGAAGCAAATACTGCCATCTGCTCGCCGTGGCCTCCATAGGTATGGGCACCCGTCACCTTATCCTGCTGCACTCCGAATTCCTGTGCAAGGGCTTCCTGCAGACGTGTGGAGTCAAGAGCTGCGAGGGAGGTGAGCTGGTTGGGCTTCAAACCTGAGTGGATAAGAGCGGTGAGGGCAGTTACATCGGCCGGGTTGAAGATAACAACTACGTGTTCTACCTCTGGGCAATACTTCTTGATGTTGTCGCCAAACTCAGCAGCAATCTTGCAGTTGCCTTTCAGCAAGTCCTCACGAGTCATGCCTTCCTTACGGGGAGCACCACCAGAGGAGACAATATACTTGGCGCCTGTGAATGCCTCCTTGGCATCAACAGTCCATGTAATGTTTGCACCCGGGAAAGCACAATGATACATTTCCTCAGCTACGCCGTGAACACCCGGCTCATAGATGTCATACAGACAGATGTTGGGTGTAAGCCCAAGCATCATAGCAGTCTGAACCATGTTGGAACCAATCATACCACCGGCACCAACAATTACAAGCTTGTCATTTGTTAAGAATTTCATAATGATATTGTTTTATTATGTCTATAGTGTTAATTTATCTGCAAAATTAGCATAATATTTCGTTATGTTGTCATCCTTGCGGGAGGTTTTATTCGTTTTTTTTACAAAGACTTACTCCAGCTTCTCCTCAAAGCTGGGAGGAGAGCTTTTTGAGGGGAGGCTATATGAGCCCAATAGGACCACTGGGCCTAATAGGAAATAGGCCGAATGGGCCTACTGAACCAAATGAGCCGGGAGAGGCTTTTCTTTCTCAGACGGGGTCTACATCAAAGTAGATGTTGAGCGAATGATAGGACGGGGTGGCGAGAAGTCGCCCTACCATGGCATGGAGTACTTGGCGCACCTTGCCGGGCGAGGATGTGAGCGGGACCTTCAACGTTATCTTGCGGATATGCATCATGCTGACTTTTCCTACCAGAGGCCTGTCAGGACCAAGGACATAGTCTCCCAGGGATGTCCGCAAAGAGGTTGCCAATGCCCTGGCGGCTTCGCCTGCCACCCTGTCCTCACGGTGCTTGAGATAGATGTATATCAGTCGGCTGTAAGGGGGATAGTTGAAGTCATGGCGTTCTTCTTCCTGCTCGTGATACATCTGACTGTAATCGTTTTGCACTATCTGTTGGATGACAGGATAGTCGGTGTGCCGGGTTTGCAGGATGACATATCCGCGGCTGTTTTTCCTGCCGGCGCGTCCTGCCACCTGCGACATCATCTGGAACGAACGTTCAAAAGCCCTGAAATCGGGACGTGTAAGCATGGTGTCGGCATCAAGGATGCCAACGACGTGAACATTGTCGAAGTCGAGGCCCTTGGATACCATCTGGGTTCCGATAAGGACGTCGGTCTTGTGCTGGGCAAAGTCGGAGAGTATGCGCTCGTAGGCATCGCGCTGACGGGTAGTGTCAAGGTCGAGACGTGCTGTGCGGCAGGAGGGGAAATGCCGGCGAACCTCCTCCTCTATCTTCTCTGTGCCGAAACCAAAGGTGCGTATATCTGTCTCCTCACAACACGGGCATTGACGGGGCACATCATAGGTGGAGCCGCAATAATGGCATACCAGCCGGTGGAACTCCTGATGATAGGTCAGGCTGACATCACAGAACTGGCATTTGGGCACCCATCCGCACTTGCGGCATTCCATGACGGGCGAATAGCCGCGCCGGTTTTGGAACAGGATGACTTGTTCCTTGTTGCTCAGGGCTTTTTCCATCTCCTCTATCAGACGGGGAGAGAAAGGCAAGGTCATCATTTTGCGCCGCAGGAGGTCCTTGACATCAACCACCTCTATGACGGGCATCTGGATATTGCCGTACCGCTGACTGAGAATGACATGACCATACTTTCCGCTGACGGCATTATGGTAGGTCTCTATGCTGGGCGTGGCCGTGCCGAGAAGAACGTCGGCATGGTACTGTGAGGCGAGGACAATGGCTGTGTCGCGGGCATTATAGCGGGGTGCAGGGTCCTGCTGCTTGTAAGAGGTCTCGTGTTCCTCATCTACTATGACGAGTCCCAGGTCGCGATAGGGCAGGAACAATGCGGAACGGGCACCCAGAATGACTTCAAACGGTTTCTTGGAAAGCTGCTTGTTCCATATTTCAACACGCTGGTTGTCGGGGTACCGGGAGTGGTACACACCGAGTTTGTCCCCGAAGATGCGGCGCAGACGCTGGGTTATCTGGGTAGTCAGGGCTATCTCGGGAAGGAGATACAACACCTGTTTCCCTTTGTTGAGCTGTTCCCTGATGAGCCGGATATAGATTTCTGTCTTCCCACTTGACGTAACACCCTGAAGAAGGCATACTTTCCTGTCCCGGAAAATCTGCCCGATGCTGTCGTAGGCTTGCTGCTGGGCTTCAGAGAGCGGCAGTTGTTCTACGATGGATATGCCAGTGGCCCGGATGCGCCCCACCTCATAATCGTAGGTCTCAAAATAGCCTTTTGAACGCATCCCGATAAGTACTGCCGCCGATATGTCGGATGCATTGAGAAGGGTGGATTTACTGACTTCCTGAATCAGATGCTCATTGTGGAGTTTAAGGGCAGAGACCATTCCCGACAAATCCAGATATTTCATCAGCAGGTTGTAGCGCTTGGGCTGTTTCTCCAACTGTTGGGCAAGGGTGTTGAGAGCATCCTCCGAGCGGTATGCCTTGGCGAGCCTGACATGGGTCTCCGTCTTGGGGGAGAAGGCTTTCTTCATCTCTTCCCTGATTTCCAACGCGTTTTTCTTCATCAACGAGCGCAACACAGGGGCCAGACGGGGTTCCTTCGCGACTTTCTGGACTTGAGAGACTGTTTTTAATGCCCGGTCCTGTATGAGTTCAAGGATGTCCATTTCCTTTCTGGTCAGCTTCTCCCAGTTGTCAAAACCTTCAACGGGCTGCAAACGGGTCTCACTTTCCAGTTTCATGCCAGAGGGCACAGCCGCCTTAAAGACATCACCTAAAGGACAAATGTAGTACTGGCTGATCCATTGCCACAACTTAATCTGCTGCGGAGTCACCGAGGGTTGTCTGTCGACTATCTCTATAATGTCCTTGATGGTATATTCCCCCTGGGGCTTGTCATTATATATATTGGTAACGATGCCGGTATGAAATTTTGCCGTTCCGAAGGGGACAACAACTCTGCCACCCACACAAGGCATGCCTTCAATGTCATCAGGGACATGATAGCTGAAAGATCCTTCAAGTGGCAACGGCAGAATGACGTCTATATACATATCAGATTACTATATGGGTTGAGTGGCAGCAATGAGCCATTGACTGTCGTCCGGATCATCCAACAGGGGAAGAAGCCTGTCTCTTACATGTGCGTGGTATTCGTTCAGCCAATTCCTCTCGGTCTCTGTCAATATGGAGAAGTCAATGGGAGTCGTATCTATGGGGCATAGCGTCAGGGGTTCAAACTGGACAAATGTGCCGAAGGCGCTATCCTTGTAAGGCACACAGAGCAGCATATTCTCTATACGGACACCGAATTTCCCCTCAATATACAGGCCTGGTTCATCGGTGACAATGACCCCTTCGGAGAGAGGAGCAGACTTGTAGTTCATGCGTATCTGATGGGGGCCTTCATGGACACAGAGGAAAGAGCCCACGCCGTGTCCTGTGCCGTGACCATAGTTATAGCCTTCCTGCCACATCGCATAGCGGGCTGCCAAATCCAACTGGGTTCCACTGGAGCCGGAAGGGAAACGGCAGCGACTCAGGGCAATATGTCCTTTCAGCACCAGGGTATAAATGAATTTCTCTTCCTGAGTCGGCTCACCCAGGGCAATGGTACGGGTAATGTCGGTAGTGCCGTCAAGATAATGTGCCCCTGAATCCAACAGAAGAAAGCCCTGGGGCTTGAGAGGAATGTCGCTCCCGGGAGTTGCCTCGTAGTGTACAATGGCACCATGATGGGTGTATGCGGCAATGGTATCAAAACTCAATCCCTGATACAACGGCTGTCGGGAACGCAGATGGCGGAGTTTGTCACCGATGCTGATCTCGGTCTCCGTGCCAGCTTGGACAGCTGGTTTCAGCCAACGGAGGAACTGGACAAGTGCCACACCGTCACGCTCCATAGCCCGGCGGAAACCATCACACTCAACAGGATTCTTAATGGCTTTCATCTCCGCTATGGGAGAATCACCCATGACGATGTCGTGACCTTCCACAGCATAGTACAGGGAGGCATTGACATTCTGCGTAAACAGCATGCGCCCTGCAGGATGCTTTTGAAGGTACGGGATAATCTGAGAATACTCCTGCAACCGGATTTGAGCAGCAGAGAGATAGGCAAGCGTATCTGAAGATATTTTCCGCCTATCGGCAAACAAGACAACCTCCTCTTCGGCAACAAGACAATATGCAACAAAGACGGGTGTACAATGCACATCACTACCTCTAAGGTTCAGCAACCAGGCAATTTCGTCCAAGGCACTAACAAGCATTCCAGTACAGCCTCTCTGGCTAAGCCGCTGACGCAGGCGTTTGGTTTTGTCCTCTGCTTTCTCTCCGGCATACTGCAACGGATGGACCTTGATGGTGTCAAGAGGCAACGGCGGACGGTTCTCCCATATACTCTCAAAAGGGTCCCACTGACAATTGACGCTAATGCCTGCCGGCATCAGGTCGTGCTGTAATTGCTGAACCACACCCACGGGATTAACCATGCCGTCAAGACCCACGCAATCTCCCTGCCGCAACTGATTCGCAAGCCATTGGGCAATGCCCGGAGTGGCGTTCATTCCCTCTTTCATGAGCTGGATGCCGGTATCCCTCAATTCCTCGGCTGCAGCTATAAAATAGCGGGAATCTGTCCACAGGGCGGCATCATAAAGGGTTACAACCGCTGTACCAGCCGAGCCAGAGAATCCTGTCAGCCATTTGCGGCTCTCGTAGTGGAGTGGTGTGTACTCACTGGCATGGGGGTCGGTTGTAGGCACGACAAAAGCCTGCAGGCCATGTTCTGCCATAAATTGACGCAAGTCACCTAATCTTTGTTGTATGGACGATGGCATCATTGTTGTCTCTTCTAAATGCAAATTTACATTTTTCCAGAGTGTAAACTGCATAAGTTTTTGTATTTATAATTTTTTCTGTAAGTTTGCACCATAAAAACTTATTTAATTTTTGTTTATGAGAAAAGTACTTTTTACATTGGTAGCCTTGTGCGGCATGATGCTATGCCCTACATCAAGTGCTCAGGTCAAGTTTGGTGTTGTTGGCGGATGGAATGTCAGCAAGATATCCTATAGTGATATTCAGGGAACAGCCAAGAGCCGTTCGGGTTGGTATATCGGTCCGAAAGCCGAAATCATGCTTCCCATAATGGGGCTCGGCGTGGATGTCGCCGCTGAGTATTCACAACGGAAATTGAACGCTGAAGATAACAACAAGACTTACCGCAGCGTTGAGATTCCCCTGAACCTTCGCTATCAGATAGGTGTCAGCCTGGCAAAGATCTATATCATGACAGGTCCTCAGTTTGGTTTCCAGATTGGAAGCAAGAATTGGGACATCAACAATCCTGCCGCTCCTGCAGCACAGGAAACTTTCAAGCTGAAGAAGTCAAATATCTCCTGGAACGTCGGTGCGGGTGTCCAGCTATTCAGCCATCTTGAAGCTGGCGTTGGCTACAACTTCGCCCTGAGCAAATATGCCAAACTACAGAACGGAGACGGCTCCATCAAGGCCAACACCTGGCAGATACAGGTAGCATATCTGTTCTGAGAAAACGGCCCGGAAAACTCACATTATTGAAACAATATTACAGGGATGCCTCTTGCCAGAGACATCCCTGTAAATTTAGAATGTGGTTCTATGCTATCTTTTTCCCCTGCGGAAAAACTTATTTTTACGTTTGGGCTTAGGTGAATGCGACTTTTCTTCCTGAGTGTTCAATGTGGGGTAACTGATGCGGGTGTGGTAGATGGTTTTAAGACTTGTCACCAGCACCTCTTTGGCTTTCTGGACATCACGGAAAGTAAGAGGACAGTCTTTCAGGTACCCTCCTGCCATCTTAGCATCTACAATGTTGTCCACCATAGTTTTTATAGAGACATCGTCAATGGTCTTCAAACTCTTGGACGCCGCCTCAACGGAGTCGGCAATCATCAGTATAGCCTGCTCCTTGGTAAAGGGGTTAGGTCCTGGATAGCTGAATAAAGACTCGTCTATTTCCTCATCAGGATGCTGATTCCTGTATTTAATATAGAAATAGGATGTCTGGCTAACCCCATGGTGTGTCATGATGAATTCCTTGATGACGCGGGGAAGTCCGTACTTGTCTGCCAGTTCCAAACCATCGGCAACATGCTGGATGATAATCTGGGCGCTGCGCTCTTCGGGCAATGAATCGTGAGGATTTATTCCGCTTTGGTTCTCGGTGAAATATGTGGGATTCTTTATTTTGCCTACATCATGGTATAACGCAGCCGTCCTGACCAACAAGGCATCAGCATTGATTTTGGTTGCTATCTCATTGCCCAGATTCGCCACTTGCATAGAATGATTAAAGGTACCCTGAGCCTGCTTGGAAAGTTCATGAAGGAGGGGATGACTGACGTTGGACAATTCAATCAATGTGATGGGAGACGTGAAGCCGAATGCTTTTTCCATGAGGTAAAGGAAAGGATAAGTGAACAGCAACAAGATGCCATTTATAGCCTCTGACATATACCAATTGGAATCCAGCAAATCAAATGTATGGCCCTGCTGAAGTTCTGTGCAGAGCATAAACAACTCTGTCAGCGCTGTAATAATAAACACGCTCCTGAACAACTGCGAACGTGATGTCAGCTGCTTGAGAGAGAAGATGGCGACGATACAAGAAAATGTCTGTGAAATGACAAACAGATAAGGCTCCTGAAGGGCAAGAGAAGAAATAAATATAGCCAGCAAATCGGTGAAGAATGCGGTCCGGGAATCCATGAAAACGCTGACAAAGATAGCAATGGCAGTAATGGGAACATAATAGATATGCTGGACATTGTTCTGGGAAATGACGGAGACAGCGATTGAGAATATCGTAATGAGCAGATACAGCAGGCAAACGCTGCGCAAATCCTGAATATAGTCCTTGCGGTAGAGATAGAGATAAATTAAAAATACTGACAGGAAAGCCAGGACAAGAAGGAATTTCCCGCCAATCTGCAAAAAGAGGTTGCTCTTCTTCTGTTCTCTGTTAACGGAAGCCTTCATCAAAGACTCTATGATAGCAGCTGTTTCAGGCGTGACAATATCTCCTCTGTCAATGATTTTCTCTCCCAGCTGAACATAGCCCTTGAAGTATGAAATGGAGTTAAGCGTCTCGGCATATTGTCCCGATGTCTTCTTTTCATCAAAAAGAAGATTGGTACTCAGATAGTCGTTCAAATTACAACGGCTGATGACTTCCCTGTTGAAACGAGTGGAGTCAACCTGCGACAAAATATAAAGATAGGCAGAGTGTGTCGTAAAAATCTTCTTCAAGGAACGCGCCATTGCTGAGGTTCCCTTTTCTATGCGGATAGCGGTATAATTGCTGTCCATCACGGCTGCATACTCCTGGCCGTCCATGATGCCAGCCTCGTAAACTTCGGATATACTGGAGTAAATATATTTTCTGTAGTCCTGAGGTAATGACTTCAAGGAACCCTCCTCAAAGTCCTGAGACAAATTCTTCAACTGCACACTGGCGACCGAAGGATCAATCCTGAAATATGGCTGGAAATGACGCAAAGCGCTGTCTTTCTCTGCCTGAACCACCTGTTCGCTTTTGTAAACAGGAAAGTCAAAATCGGCAATTACTTCACCATATTTCCACGGCTTGCCAATAGAGTAGTCATAGGAAACGCTATGCTCATGGGGGAAGAACAGAACTATAAGAATAGTTGAAAGCAGGACCAACAAGGCCCTTGTGATGTTCTTAGTAATAGTTGATTGGCTTCTTTCCATATTCTGAATACAGATTTCCACAAAGGTAACATTTTATTTTAAACTGCATGTAATATGTAACAGATTAACACTTCCCGAAAGCATTCTTAACTGGAAGAAAAACGTCGCATTTCGACAAGAAAAGGAAAGAACAAAAAGGATATTTCATCCTTGTATTTAGACAGTCAAGAACAACCATGAATAACTAAGAATAGCCATTTTTAAATTATTGATTATCAGCAATATTCTATTTTTAACA
>ONKB01000129.1 GCA_900318305.1 uncultured Prevotellaceae bacterium
GCTTAATCTTTAAAATCTTAGTAAAATGGCACATAAAAAAGGTGTAGGTAGTTCTAAGAACGGTCGTGAATCACATAGCAAACGACTTGGAGTGAAGATTTGGGGCGGACAGGCTTGCGTAGCAGGCAATGTTCTGGTTCGTCAGAGAGGTACAGTACACTATCCGGGCAAGAATGTCGGAATGGGTAGTGACCATACATTGTACGCATTAACTGATGGTATTGTAAACTTCAAGCATGATGGCCGCAAACGCAGCGTAGTTGCTGTAGAGCCAGTAGCTGAAGCATAAACAATAATGCATTTTAAGAGGAAGGGCTGTCTCTTTTCATGAGACAGCCCTTTTTGTTTGTTCTGGCGATTAAGACATATCTTGAATTTCTTCCCCGAAACCGATAAATTGTCTGCAAAAATCGTTAACTTTGCATACAATTTGCAAAAAATCTTGTCAAAATGTATAAAATTGTATCAACCAAACAATTTTCAGAAAAGGTGTTCCAGTTTGTTGTCGAGGCACCATTGATAGCCAAGTCCCGCAAGGCAGGCCATTTCGTAATAATCCGTGTTGACGAAAAGGGTGAGCGCATTCCCCTTACAATATCAGACTCAGACACAGACAAGGGCACTATAACCCTGGTGGTTCAGACTGTAGGACTTACCTCGACGAAATTATGCAAGCTAAAAGCCGGCGACAGCATTCTTGATGTCGTGGGACCTCTTGGACAGGCAACACATATAGAGAATTTCGGTACTGTGTTGTGTGCAGGAGGTGGAGTGGGAGTAGCTCCGATGCTGCCTATCATCAAGGCGTTGAAAGCCGCTGGCAACAAGGTCATTTCTGTATTGGCTGGAAGAACCCGGGAACTGATTATTCTTGAGGATGAAGTAAGAAAATACTCTGATGAGGTGGTCATCATGACTGATGACGGCTCTTATGGGAACAAAGGTGTTGTGACTGTAGGTATGGAGAATATCATTCAGCGTGAGAAAGTGGACAAATGCTTTGCCATTGGTCCTGCCATCATGATGAAATTCTGCTGTCTGCTGACCAAGAAATATAATATCCCGACAGATGTCTCATTAAATACAATCATGGTTGATGGTACGGGTATGTGTGGTGCATGCCGTGTAACCGTTGGCGGCAAGACCAAATTTGTATGTGTGGATGGTCCCGAGTTTGATGGCCATGAGGTTGATTTTGACGAGATGTTTAAGAGAATGGGAGCTTTTAGGGACATTGAACTGGAGGAGATGAAAAAACTGGAGGAAGCTGTGCAGGATAAAGTCGCAGCTACCCAGCAAACCGTGTCTGTTCCTTCGGCGGCAACTGTGAGCGCAACGCCGATTGAGGAGTTGCTGGACAGGAATGCCCCATGGCGTGAAGAATTGCGAAAGAGCATGAAACCGAAGGAGCGTACCGCCATTGAACGTTGCCCGATGAATGAACTTGACCCGGTTTACCGTGCCACAACCCGTACAGAGGAAGTAAATACAGGATATACCAAAGAGCAGGCTTTGCGTGAGGCAAAACGATGCCTTGACTGCCCCAAGCCTACATGTATGCAAGGCTGTCCTGTCAATATCAATATACCAGCGTTTATCAAGAATATTGAGCGAGGCGAGTTCCTTGAGGCTGCCCGTGTATTGAAGCACACATCGGCACTTCCTGCTGTGTGTGGTCGTGTATGCCCTCAGGAAAAACAATGTGAGAGCCAATGTGTACATCTTAAGATGAACGAACCGGCTGTCGCTATAGGTAATCTGGAGCGTTTTGCTGCAGATTATGAAAGAGAAAGCGGTAATATATCCCTCCCGGAGATTGCACCCCGGAATGGTAAGAAAGTAGCTGTTATCGGATCAGGTCCTGCCGGACTGAGTTTTGCAGGCGACATGATAAAGAGCGGATATGAAGTGGTGGTTTACGAGGCCCTTCATGAGATAGGTGGTGTGCTGAAATACGGAATCCCTGAATTCCGTCTGCCCAACAAGATTGTTGATGTTGAGATAGACAATCTCAAGAAGATGGGAGTGGAATTTGTTAAGGATTGCGTCATTGGCAAGACGCTTAGTATTGCAGACCTGGAGAAAGAGGGATTCGACGGTATCTTTGTAGCCTCTGGCGCAGGACTTCCCAATTTTATGGGGATACCCGGCGAGAACTATACCAACATCCTGTCTTCCAATGAGTATCTGACCCGTGTAAATCTTATGGATGCCTCAAATCCTGAATTTGATACGCCTGTCCGGAAGGCAAAGCGTGTTATCGTTGTAGGCGGTGGCAATACGGCAATGGATTCTTGCCGCACGGCAAAACGCCTTGGGGCGGAGAAAGTGTGGATTGTATATCGCCGCAGCGACAAGGAAATGCCTGCAAGAGCAGAAGAGGTCAAGCATGCCAAAGAAGAAGGTATTGAGTTCCTGACCCTGCATAATCCGCTGGAGTATATAGCTGACGACAAAGGCGCTGTAAGGCAAGTGATATTGCAGAAGATGGAGTTGGGTGAGCCGGATGCATCAGGCCGCCGCTCTCCTGTGCCAATACCAGGAGCTACAAAAACGCTGGATATTGATATGGCAATAGTGGCGGTAGGTGTATCTCCTAATCCTATAGTACCTCGTTCGGTATCCGGATTGGAACTGGGCCGCAAGAACACGATTGTCGTAAATGAGGATATGCAGTCGTCTGTTCCTACGCTGTTTGCAGGTGGTGACATCGTTAGAGGAGGGGCTACCGTGATTCTGGCGATGGGAGACGGCCGTAAGGCTGCCGCGGCAATGGACAAATATCTTCAGAATAAGTAAGATAGTCAGAAATAAAAAGAATTGAGAAAAAGGAAGGCTGCAACCTTCCTTTTTCTGTATAATGAGCTGGCTATGTTGTGTTAATTTGCTAATTTTGAATTTTGAAACAAAAAAGTATGAGTATGAGGATAAGAATACTGTTGATATTGTTGTTGCTCTGTTCTGTCGTAAATGCCCAGAGGAGACGTGTGAAGGCTGCTCCTAAAGTAACGACTACAATTGCCGATGTTGACTCATTGATGCGGCTGTATAGATTTGAGGAAGCCTCGACAGCACTTCAGACATTAATTAATCAGGCTGCAAAGAAGAATGAGCCGACTGAGGAACTGGAACAGAAAGCCGAGAAGATCCGCATTGGGGCCAATATGCTCTCAGCGACAGCCGAAGTGGTCTTCGTGGACAGTTTCGTCGTTGACAAGAGCAATATCCTCTCAGTATTGAAGCTGGATAAAAGCAACGGTAGCCTGGATTACTGGAAGAATATATTTGAGCTCAATCAGGGAATAGGGAAGGACGTTCAGATAACGACTACCTATATAAATGATTTCAAGGACAAACTGTTTTATTGTTATCCAGACTCAACAGGTCATACCAAATTGTTCTGCAGGTATATGATTGACTCAAAATGGTCAGCCCCCGAAGCACTGGGCATTGGAGATGACGAGAGTGACGAGGCTTATCCCTTCGTGTTGTCAGACGGCCTGACCTTATACTATAGCTCCCTCAATACGGGAAACCTCGGAGGATATGACATCTATGTCACCCGATACAATACAGATACAGGAGAATATCTTAAACCGGAGAACCTTGGTATGCCATATAACTCATTATATAATGATTATCTGATGGCAATAGATGAGGCGAACAATCTCGGGTGGCTGGTTTCCGACAGGTTTCAGCCAGAAGGAAAGGTATGCATCTATCTGTTCATACCAAATGAGACGCGTAATGTGTATGCGATGGACACCAAAGACGGCCAGTTGTGCCGTCTGGCGATGATTCATGATATAGCCGCCTCCCAGCATGAAAGCAAGAATGATGTCATTGCAGCCAAACAGCGTTACAAAGACATGCTGGCATCACTCCAGAAAAACTCTGACCTAAGGATGGACTTTACCTTCCATGTATATAACGGAATAGTTTACCATTCTTTAGATGAATTCAAGAGCACCAAGGCCAGACAGATAGCGGAAAACTGGAAGGAACTGAACTTCAAGCGCAAGGCAATTATGACAGAGCTAGCGAAGAACAGGAAGAAACTGCCTTCTGACCCCTCTCTGCGTCCCACGGTCGTGAAGCAGGAAAATGCCTTGGAGCAGTTGGATGATACCATCAAGGAGATAGAGTGGAATATACGCTATGAGGAACAAATCAAGTTGAATATTTATAATAAGTAAGATATGAGAACATATTTTGAGCCATCTGAGTTGATTATTAATCCCGACGGGAGTGTTTTCCATCTTCATGTGAGGCCGGAACAACTGGCGCGAAAAGTGATTCTGGTAGGTGACCCTGGCAGGGTCGCTACTGTGGCACAGCATTTTGATTCACAGGAATGTGATATTATGAATCGTGAGTTCCATACAATAACAGGAACATATAAAGGCAAGCGTATCACGGCACTTTCAACAGGTATAGGCTGTGACAATATCGATATTGTCGTGAATGAGTTGGATGCGCTTACCAATATAGATTTTGAGACACGCAAGGTGAAGCCTGAATTGTCAAGTCTGGAGATTGTTCGTATCGGTACCTGTGGCGGTTTGCAGCCGGAGACACCGATAGGCTCATATATAGCCAGCGTGAAGAGCATCGGCTTTGACGGGCTGCTCAATTTCTATAAAGGCAGAAACGATGTATGCGACCTGCAGATGGAAGACAACTTCACGACATATATGAACTGGAATCCTCAGCTCTGCGCTCCCTATGTCATAGATGCCGACTCAGGGCTGATAGACCGGATTGCCAAAGACGATATGGTCAGGGGCATTACTATAGCGTGCGGTGGATTCTATGGTCCTCAGGGACGTGAATTGCGTATTCCTCTTGCTGATCCTGAACAGAATGTCAAGGTTGAGAAATATCAGTATAACAATCTGAAAATAACCAACTTCGAGATGGAGAGTAGTGCTGTCGCAGGTTTGTCACGTCTGCTTGGCCATAAAGCCATGACTTGCTGTATGGTTATTGCCAATCGTTTGGCAGGAACGGCCAACGCATCATACAAGAACAGTATTGGTGACTTGATCAAGATGGTATTGGATCGTATCTGACTTGACCTGAATGAAGGAGAACTCAACAATTTGTGCTGTAGCGACAGGGCAGGGGGGAGCCATTGGTATTGTCCGCGTCTCTGGTCCCAATGCCGTGTTGTTTACTGACAGAATCTTCCGCTCTCCAAGAGAGGGTTTCAGTCTGATGGAAGCCCGACCCAATACCATTCATTTCGGGCATATCATCGATGACGGCAATGTCATCCTGGATGAGGTCCTGGTGTCAGTATTCCAAGCACCTCATTCTTATACGGGAGAGAATGCTACGGAAATTTCCTGCCACAACTCACCTTACATCCTCCAGCGTATTATGGAGTTGCTGGTCGATGAGGGCTGCCAACTGGCGGCGCCGGGAGAATATACCCAAAGGGCTTTCCTTAACGGCAAGATGGATTTGAGTCAGGCAGAGGCAGTCGCAGATTTAATTGCATCCCAGACCGCTTCATCCCATAGGCTGGCTATAAAACAACTTAAAAACGGTTTTTCAAAAGAATTTGTTTTCCTGAGAGAGAAACTGCTGAAAATAACGGCTTTGATGGAACTGGAACTTGATTTCAGCGACCATGAGGAATTGGAGTTTGCCGACAGGAAAACATTAATGGAGCTCCTCCACGAAATACAGCATAAAATCAGCCGACTGGCCAGTTCCTTCCAATATGGCAATGCTATAAAACGTGGAATTCCCATAGCCATAGTGGGGGAGACAAATGTGGGGAAATCAACGTTGCTGAATACACTTATAGGCGAAGACAAAGCCATTGTCAGCAACATTCATGGCACTACTCGCGATGTTATAGAAGATGTCTATAATATTGACGGCTGTCTCTTCCGCTTCTTTGACACCGCTGGGATACGCCATACCAATGATGATGTGGAACAGTTGGGCATAAACCGCACCTACCAGAAAATAGAGGAGTCGTCTTTTATTCTATGGCTTGTGGATGCAGGGGAAGTCTTGGCCCGCAAGGAGATACCCCTTCTGGAAAGACTTCAAGGGTATGAGAATATACTTTTGGTATGCAATAAGTGTGACTTACTGGATGAAGGTCAGGAAAACGAACTTAAGTCGTTGCTTGATAATTCTTCGTACCAACATATTTGTATATCAGCGAAGCAGCAGACCAATATTGACGGACTGAAGAGTATCCTTTTGTCATTAGTCGGCCATTATCAGCATGATGATAATGAATATACCGTTACCAACCTGCGTCAGTATGAGCAACTGAAAAAGGCTTTACAATGTGCGGATAGAGTAGAGGCCGGCTTGACAAACGCCACTCCGACCGACCTGGTCTCGGAGGATTTGCGTGAATGCCTCCGCCACTTGGCAGAAATTGTGGGTGAGATATCATCAGCTGATATACTGCATGATATATTCTCCAAATTCTGCGTCGGAAA
>ONKB01000029.1 GCA_900318305.1 uncultured Prevotellaceae bacterium
CTGGAGCTGGCAGAAATTTTTTGTAGCTCTGGCAGTAAAATTGCATCACGCTATATTGTGGGCACAACTACTCAGAAAATCAGGGAGTAAAACCCTGCCGATATCAGAAGATGGAAATAAAATGATTAAGGCTTGAAAATATGGAAAATGCCTGGTTCTGTCCATTTTTGGACTTTAAAGTACCAAAATGGACAAAAAAAAGAAGCCTCTACTGACCACCAAAGCCTCTCTCTATCTCTCCCCTCAATGGAGAGAATATTCACTTTTTTCTTATCCAAAGAAGTTTTTAGGAAAGCATCAAAATACGAAGCAGTATTATAGAGATTTTTCGGCCACCGCGAGAGAGTTTTTTTCCCTTGTGGAGGAGATTTCTGACTCCCGTAAGAGTGCAAAAGGCATTGTAGAGTCTCTTTTGCACCATTATGCATTCTTCAAGAGATTCTCAGATATCAGCGACGGAGAATCCCATCCTCAGGGGGTGATGATTAAATAAGAACTTTAAAGACTCTAAGGACCTTAAGAGAGACTGAGGGCTGGTAAAATAGCTAAAACATTTGCATCTTTTAGGAAAAAAATAGCGAGACCCCGAAAGTTTTTTGAGTGGCTTCCGGGGTCTCGCTTTAAGTAACATTCATCTCTGGTGAGAGGAATAGGTGGGCCTTTTATTTCAGGACCTTACGTGTCGTTCCATCTGTGTATTTGATGATATTTATCCCTTGGGTTTCCTTATTGATCTTTTTGCCTGTAATGTCATAGCGTGCTTCCTCGGTTTTGCCGGTTTGCTGCTTGATGTTATTTACACCTGTACTCTGGCTGAAATCAAAATCAACGAGGATGGGACGATGGTCTGACGGATAATAGAAATTGCTAATTCCAGAGAATGTTATCGTCG
Source organism: uncultured Prevotellaceae bacterium (assembly GCA_900318305.1). Classification (GTDB taxonomy): domain Bacteria; phylum Bacteroidota; class Bacteroidia; order Bacteroidales; family Bacteroidaceae; genus UBA6382. Next base: position 893 of record ONKB01000029.1, read on the forward strand.
TCCAACTGTCCTTGATAATATAGGCATTCTTGACATACGGAGCCAAATCGGGTGAGATGTATATGTAGTCGATGCGACGTCCACTTGCTGTAGTGCCAAGGAATGTGTTCGGGTATTTGAGCTCAATGACATCAACAAAATCTGTTTTGTTGCGAACTACGTTCTGGCAGAAGAACAGACATGTGTCAGGATCGTAACCATAATAATGGTTGTCAGCGATGGAGATTGAGTTCATGTCTCCAACCAACAGCCAATTACTTAGGTTGGCGTATGTGGAAGACAGGTAGGTGGATTTGAGAACATAGTTCATTTCAAATTCGCGATAATAGTCTCCCTCACGTTTCGCAGCGCTTTCTGACTGGTTGGCGGAGGACACACCGTATCCGTATGCCTGAGGCCATGGGTGCATGGTGATGAAATTGAATTTTCTGCCGTTTACGTTCACTTGCTGTAAGGCGGCACCATGAGCGACGGGTTTAGAACTGACATCGGTGTTGGTAATCTTCAGAAGGGTAGTGATGGGGTACTTTGACGTTATCTCCTGAGGATAGTTGTCGCGCTTGCCTCCCAGACGGGCATAATTGTGGCCATATCGTGCTGCCAGTTCGTACCAGCCTTTGTTAGTGTCCTGACTGCTGCCTTTATTGGGCAGGTAACGGTTGGCTGTGCTCAGACTGACATTACTGTTGGTTTCCCATATTGAGCCGGCTTCGCACCATACACAGATATCGGGATCATATTTCTTGACCCATGCTACAAAATTGTCGTAGTTGTTGCCTTGGTCTGACCACATTCCGTTTTGGATGTTCCAATAGAGTACACGCAGGTCGCCTCTTTGGTTTTCCTCTATCTTCTCTTCCTGACGCACCTCAATGTTGTCCAGATAGAATCCATGCTTTGCCGAAACGCTGGTGTTACCTCTTATGAAAAGACTGGTGGCATCGGTGGCCTGGCTAACCTTCATGGTAACATGATGCCATTTCTTGGCTGCAGTAGGCGAAGAGGCTATATTGAAGTAGGTATTGGGTGCAATGAAGCAGGAACTGATGTTGGCATATTTGTAATTGTCCTCGTTCAGTTCAATCTTTTTGTCATCAATATACACTTCCTCAATGATACCGCTGTTATCTATATAGACATCCAGTTTGTCGTTGAAGTTGGCCATGAAAGCGATGTCAAACTCTACTGAGAGATTCCTTATGCCGTCGATGTTTTTCCAGCAGGGTGTCTCGAAGATGCCTCTGTAGGCTGTGGCGGCACCGACAGCGATATATCCGGCGAATTCCTGTGCGCGGAACAAGTACTTATAATCCCAGATGCCACGGCTGGTCATGTAGGCGTCTGACATAGTGTGGGAGACTTCCAGATTGTAATTGTTGACGTCTCCCCATGTATTGGATTGCAGAAAACCTGTTCCGGGTGTGTCATAGGCAACCTTGTTGAAAGACTCTTCATATCCTGTGGCAGCGGTATCCGCAGTAGTGCCGGGGTTTTTAGTGGTATAAGAATATGCCTTGCTTTTGGTACGTCCGGCAACGTAGTCACCTCCCCACACAAAATTATCGAAACCTTCAAAGAAAACCAAATCTTCATCAGGAGAGTAGGTTTTATGTATTTCCAGTTTCTGGTTGGCATGCAGGGTGATGTCTTCTATGTCAAAGGCCATCATCTTGTGGTCCATGTCAGATATTCTTACGTTCAGCCCCTCGGAATACTGAGCCGCAATAATGGGGATGTAGAAATGACACTCTTTGTCCGACAGATTGATGTAATTGCCGTGATTGGTGCAATTCAGGACAATGTATGGCACACCAGCCGACAAAGATAATGAACCGGTATTATAGGAGTATGTGCCTGTTCCTGCAATCAGTTTGTCGCCTTTGTTGGTAATTTTTATCGACTTGAGTTTTTCTCCGTTACCCTTCAAGGCGATATCAATTACGGCATAGCTGTCGCTGAAGTTCAGGACGTTGCCTGTCTCCTCGCTGTAGGCAGCATACATGGGGTAACCCTTGAAGTTGCTGACGGTCTTTTCCCAGAACTGAGAATAGGGAAACTTCATGCTTTTTAGACCGTCAATGCTTTGGTAGATGCTGTTGCCTAAGAAGACAGCCTCATATGTCTTGTCGGTATTTGCCTTAACATTGATATAGAATTTGCCGTCGGTATCTGTCTGAACAAGGTATAACTCTCCGTTAACGAAAATGGAGTCGTTATTCTTCCAGTTTTCAAAAGGAATTCCCATGGAATACCTGCCAGAGGCTGCAGATTTCTCAACAAAAAACTTGACATGATTGTCTGTAATCTGTATATCTTCAGCTTTGGCAGGTCTTCCTTTCTGTCCGGTAGATCCTGGGTTTATTCCCCAGAGGAATACTACGGAACAGAAGAGAAAGAAAACGTATAGGAGTTTTCTGCTCATAACGGGATATTATCTGATAAAGATTTTCTGATTGTTCCGGATATAGATTCCGCGCTTTGGATGGGTTACTTTATGACCTTCCAAGTCATAAATGACATCCTTGCCATCATTGTCTTCCTTAACAGAGATACTCTTAACTCCGTCTGGTTCAAGGACGGTAAATGTCCTTAAGGTCTTGGTGGCACTGGAAGCGGGAAGCCATGATGTGAACGGATCCAACTTGTAGTCAGAGGTGGCTTTCATCATACCTTTGCCGCTTGCAGCTATATAGTAGCTGCCTCTCTCTATAGTATTGCCACCCAAGCCTCCTTGCAGTAAGTTTTCGTCAGGGATGGCTACGGGCTGACATGTCCTCTGGTCGGCTGATTTGAGGATGGCCACTGCCTTGGCTGTACCTCCTATAATAACAGGTGTGCCGTAAGGAATAACACTTCCTTCCAATGCTACAGGTTTAAGCGTGATATTTGAATTGGTCTGTTCAGAAACGATATAAGCAATTACTCCCTCTGGTACGGTAAAAGCAAATGGGAGATAAACACTTGCAAATCCGGCATTATTTAATGTAATGCTGGCAGATGCGTTCTTGGCCACATCACTGAGAACAGAGGCCTCTGTCTCATTGAATGATCTGCCCCACAGGCGAACCAAACTGATATTGCCCTTAAACGGATAGGAGCCTGTTACTGTTGCATCATCATAGGTGCTCGTGGGGGTGCCACCGATACCAAGCCACTCGCTCGGTGTCCATTCAAAATAGTTACACTCCTTGAAGTAAACGTCACGTTTAACTTTCTCAACACCGTTTATAAAGAGCTTGGAGTATCCTTCTTTTCTATTATAAACCAACAGATAATGGTTGTATCCATCTTGCAGAGAACCTTCGCCTACCCAACTCCAGGTGTATTTCTTGAAAGCATTGCTATAGCCATAGCCGTAAGTAATGGTTCCATAGGCTATATTGCCTTTCGGATTCATATGGAGAGCTCCTCCGAAACCATCAATAAAACTTATTGGTCTGACTGATGCGGAAGGACGGGCGGACTCAACTTTGCAGAGAACCTCAAGGGAGTAGGTGTCAGCCATCTGGTTCATAATGCCAGGATATACACCCAAGTTGACTTTGAAGAACTGGGAGGTGTTGCCGGTAAACTGGGCTTCATACTCGTTCAAATCTGTGTTATAGGCTATGGTGACATCACCATGCTTCTCAATAGGCATAATCGCATTTGGAGCCTTGTTGACAGCACCGTCTTCTGTAAAGACAGCATTGACGATAAGTTCATCGCCACGGTCAGGCTCGGTAAATTTTCTGACCTCATCATTGTAAAGTGCCTGGGCAGCATCTGCTGTGAGTGCACCATTGTAGATTCTTGTAAATACATATGTGGCAGCAGCACCATTCTGGCCAGTGCCTCCTGCTTCAGTGGCGCCTGGGTCGGCACCGAGACCAATCCACATGTTCTTTTCGCGGCGAATAGTTCCGCAGTTAGGATATTTCAGGTCAGTGGCTACGCGGGTACCTGTTGCGACAAGCTTACCATTAACAAAGTAACGCATAATGTGGCTTGGACGGTCAAGGGTAACTACGAGATGAAAGAATTTGCCTGCTACCAGAATGGAGTCGTTTATCTCATATTTCATATTGGAATAAACGCCGGCTTCAGTCAGGTAATTGAAAGAGACATTGTTGGCGGTGTTATAAAATGCCCATCCACCACCTTCCTGGCTGCTGAGAAATTTAAGGGTACTACCGGAATTGGTTCCATCACACATATTTTCCAGTCTGACCAGTATTTCCCATGTGATACTGTTGTTCATGGCTGTTCCCAACTGGTCGTCCTTGTCGTATGTGGCATAGAAGTAATCGGAGTTGGACATCTTTGTGCATCCGTAGTAGGTGTCATTTGCCTTGTCGTATATCGTTGTGGCATTACCGTTGCTGCCTATAGTGGTTTGTAGAGTACCATTATTGACAATGCCATCCTTGTTGAAAGACAAATCCAGCAGTTTTTCTGCTGACTCAACTTCTGTGCTGGTTTTTGTCTCTGCCGTAATGACGCCCTGCTTGAGAAGTGATGCCACCATACATTCTGCTAACAGACGATGGCCTTTAGCTGTAGGGTGCAACTTGTCTATGGTATATTCGGTCCAGTTGCTGCTGAAGGGAACACCGGTACAGTCAATATAATATCCTCCAAACTGCTTGGCAATATGCTCGATGCTTTCATTGGCATCTGCTTGTGTCCACCCGGCGTTGTTTGCTGTTGTGATAGCTTGGCTGCGTGGGAAAATGGAGCAGCATATAGGGATGATGTTGGGATAGCGCTGCTTGAGTTTGTGGAGTAACATGGTGTATGCTCCGCGGAATGTGAGAGAATCGTCAAAGACGGTCTCACTGTATTCTCCCAGAGGAACGACACCACCGCTCCAGTCATTTGTTCCACCAGCGATGATGATGGCGTCAGGAACTCCGGCACGTCCTACAGAATTGACGCGGTCATCGGAAGTAAATGCGGAAATAGCACTCTTGGAAGGGTCGGTGGCTACACGCGATCCACTCCATGAGGAGTTAGTCAGAAATGACATTCCTGACAACCGGCTGAGCTGCATCCACCAGGTGTCACCAACTTGTACACCCTTGGTGTATCCTCTGGATGTCGCATAATATACTGCATATCCAGACGGCAGATAATTCTCATAAGTCGAAATGGAGTTACCCATAACGGCAAACGTCATTTGATCTTTGTAGGCATAGCCTTTTGAAAAGCTTGCACTTGCTAAAAGTATTACAACAAGTAAAATGTTACGAAAATGTGTCATAGGGTTATTATTTTATAAAAGATTATTATTCTTAGATGAGCTGTTACGTATTCTTATTGCGTGGAGGTATATTTTGTAGGTATGGCATCCCTGTAAATTACTTTCTTGAAATCCGAAGGACTGTACTGAACAGCATTTCTGGTGATTTCTGGTACATTGTAACTCTTGAACAGCTTGATGTTGTCCAAAGGGTTCTCCTGTGGCAGCATGAATGCCTTGTGTGCCTTGCCGTTCTTGTCAAAGTATGTGATGTAAAGCCTTGTGAATACACCATCGTCTCTTCTTGTTGTGAAAACTATCCAGCGTCCGTTGCTGCTCCAATTATGGAATGACTCGGAATTCTTGCTGTTTGCGGCAGTGAGAGGATAGCATTGACCTGTCTGCAGGTCTTTGACGTATTGGTCGGATGTCTTATGCCAGATATGGAACTGGCCGAAGTCTCCCATAGTAAAGAGCAGATAGCGTCCGTCTGGACTTATGCGTGGCAATGTGCCACTTAACCCCATGGATTTACAATCCACTTCTATTTCGGGTTGTCCAAAAGTCTTGGTGACGGTGTCAAAGGGAATACTCATGATATTGTATTCAATGTCCTCATAGTTTTTTCCTGTCTTGGCCTGCAGTTCTTTGTAGGAAACTGAGTCGGCATCAACGCCAATATCAGCTAAACAGTAATATAATCTGTCTCCTTTGGGAGACCATGCAGGGAAAGTCTCCATCTTGTCAGAGGTCTTGATAATGTTACTTATCTCATGTGTTTCCAAATTGTAGAAAATCAGGTCAGAAGCATTGTCAATACATTCTATTTTTTGCTTGTCCTTGATGTGGAATATCTGACCAGTTTTATTGCTTGAGAATACTACCCATTTTTGTGTGGGATGCCATGCAGGATATACAGCATTGCTTAATGTGGAGTCTGTCTTGGGGTTAATCTTCTCGACTTTCCCGTCTGATGCGACAACGGTTCCTGCCAGGTGTCCCCTTACATGGAATACCATGCGGTGGGCATTGTAGTATTGGAAATTATGACAGTTAATGCAATGTCCGTTCTTGTTGATACTGGGCTCATTCTCATAAATGGTCTTGACCTCAAAATTGGTCATGTTGCGCTGGTAAATACCCAATTGCCGATAGAGCTCATAACCAGGTTCAATCAAACGATAGGATACATAGTCGTCGATAGGTTCTTCTGCGATATATATGTTAAATGGAAGATAAGCTACCCATTCAGTGGTATTCTGGGCATAAATGGTGACTTTGACCGACTGGCCCTTGTGTAATTCTAAGAACTGGTGCCACTCTGCAAGGTCAAATTGGATGACACCGCTGTTGTTGCTGCCAGTTATGATTTGCTTGCCGTCGTTGGCACATAGTGTGACGATAAAAGCATTACCGGTTTGCCGTACCATGAAATTGAGCGGAGCGATATTGCTGGGTATGGCGATGTTGGTGTAATCGGGGTATATTTTTGCTTTGCTGTTAATGGCTTTTGCGTTGTCGGGTATATGATATGTTTTCTTGCACCCAACGCAAAAGAACAATGTCAATATGAGAAATATGAGAATATTAAGAATGTACTTCATGTCAGAGGCTTAATTAATTTTGTTGGTTGATTCCTTGGCGTCATTCTCTTCAGGCTCGGGGTAATTCTCGTCAGGAATATTCTCGTATAGGTAGTACATGGCATACATTCCCAAATATTTATCCCGAAGCAACTTGCCTCGTTCTTTTTTGTCCTTGGGAAGTGCCTTGGCATCAGTTACCAGTTGTTGCACATTGCTGTATGTGTAGGCTGAATACTTGTTGGGGTCTATGGAGTTGTTGATTTTTTTCTCAAGTATCATCAGAGCTTCCTCAAAGTTTGGTGGCAAGGTGTTTCCCGTTTGCTGCTTGTTAAGATAGTATGCAAACTTGTCAAGTTGCTTGGTATATAATGCGGCAGCCATGCTTATGGACTCTGTGCCTCGGGGCAGTATGTCGTTTCCGTCAACGTAGTAACCCAGGAACAGAGGAACAAAGAATTGCTGCTCCATGGCATCTTTCAGCGGGAGCATTTTCTCAATTCTTCCGAGAACAGGATCCTCGTTCAGGAGGCGTCTGTCATAGAGCATGGGCTTGTATTTCTTGATAAACTGACTTTCAAAAGGCATTTGCTCTATGATGTACATGATTTTCTCAGTTGCGGCAATCTCGTGGTTTACCATGGCGGCGAGACATAGATTCTTGAGTTTGTAGGCAGAAAGGCCTTCCATTGTCAAGTGGTCGATATTACGGTGCCATGCAGGATTTGCAAGTCCCATGTAGAGATAGGTGTCGGCAATGTAATAGAAAGTGCCGATGTCTTCATAGTCGTTGCGATTAACGAGATGAGCCTTGGGGTATTGATAGAAAATGTCGAACAGGTGCTGGTCAAGCTGATCCAGATAGCCTAAGGCTGTTGCATAGTAAGCACAAATTGGGCGAGTTGGATGTTTGGCTTTGCGTGCTGTGTTAGCCATATCTTCCCAACGCGAATCCTGAAGTTGGCGTTGCAATTGTGCCGTAATGACGGTATTCTGGTTAATTGAACAAGTATAATAGAATAAACCAATGAATAGTGTCGCGGTTACCGTGGCAGATACCCATTGTGATGTGGCCGATTCTTTTCTGTCAATAAATAATGATGGGAAAGGACGTTTCTTCAGAAACCTTATTCCAAGAGATATGATGGCGAGAAGCAGAAGAACCAGCGTTGGCAGATATATGAGGAATGATGGTTCGTAATGATAGAAGATGTTCAGTCTCAAAGATACTAAAAAAGACATCCATACAAACGGCAGCACTATCCCGACGAGCTGGAGATACTTTCGGTTGCCCAGGATGTAATTCAGTATGTAGGCCATGAGAGTCAGTATCAGGGCATAGATGGCACCGCCAAATACAGGGTAGTGGAATGAGAGCATGATGAATCGCCCCATAATGATTGCCCAGCCATACCAGAAAGCGCTGACTTCCTTGAGAAGCAGTTTGTCGAAAGCAAAATAGGTGTGCTGCTGACAGATATAGAAAACATCATCATAGATGAATCCGGCAAACAACCACAACAGGACGAATAGGATTAAGTATGTGGGTAAGGCTGGGAAATAATGATTCTGGGTTTTCTTAGAACTGTTTTTCTTGTTGGCCATTACATGCGCTCTTTATACATGCAAATATATTGTTTTTTTTCAAAACAGGCCTCTGTCAGGAAATATATTTTTATTTTTGTCAAACAAAGACGAAAAAATATGTTAAGAAAGATTAGATTGACTTTGGCAGTTATCCTTACAACGGCAATAACATTGGTGTTTCTGGACATAACAGGAACATTTCAGCTGTGGTTCGGCTGGATAGCAAAACTCCAATTCTTGCCTGCAGTGTTGGCACTTAATGTTGCGGTAGTAGTTGCCTTGATAGCTTTGACCCTGCTCCTTGGCAGAATTTATTGTTCAGTGATATGTCCTCTAGGTGTATTTCAGGATGTTGTTGCCTGGTTTGGAAAAAAGGCGAAAAGGAATCGTTATTCATACTCCAAGGGTATGCATACGCTTCGTGTTGTCTTTCTGGTATTGTTTGTGGTATCCATGATTGCCGGTTTTTCGGTTATCCCAGCCCTGCTTGCTCCTTATAGCAGTTATGGAAGAATGGTGACAATGTTGTTCCAGCCATTATATCAAATGCTGAATAATGCCTTGGCTGCCGTTGCGGAACGCATGGACAGTTATGCTTTTTATTCTGTGGATATCTGGTTGAAGAGCATTCCGACAGTGATTGTTGCATTAGTTACCCTTGTGACCGTTAGTGTCATGGCATGGAGAAACGGCCGTACTTACTGTAATACAATATGTCCCGTAGGTACAGTCCTGGGCTTCTTCTCCCGTTTTTCCCGTCTCAAGATTGTCCTTGATGAGACAAAGTGCAAGAAATGTGGTAAATGTGCCCGTAATTGCAAGTCAGCTTGTATAGATTTCGATAAATGCAAGGTTGATTATTCCCGATGTGTTGTTTGTGGTGATTGTCTTCAGAACTGTTCCTTCAATGCCATATCCTATGGTCATCGGAAGACCATTATGAAGGAGATAGATGTTATCAAGAAAAAACAAGATGAGGAATCTGCACCCAAGGAGGTTGTCCCAGCTACCTCCAAAGTTGAGGACAGCATTGATACGGGGAAACGTGCATTTCTGACTGGAGCTGTCATGGCAGCCGCTTCTTTAGGATATGGACAAGAAAAGAAGAAGGTAGATGGAGGCTATGCGGTAATAGAGGAGAAGGTGATGCCGTCACGTAACACGAAACTTGTTCCTCCGGGAGCGTTGAGTATAAAGAACTTTGCTCAACATTGCACAGCGTGTCAGCTGTGTGTTTCAGAATGCCCCAATGGTGTATTGCGCCCATCTACAGACTTGATGACGCTGATGCAACCGACGATGTCGTATGAACGCGGTTTTTGCCGGCCTGAATGTACTCGTTGTTCTGATGTGTGTCCCACAGGAGCGATAAGGCCCATTTCCAAAGAAGATAAATCGTCAACGAAAATAGGAAATGCAGTATGGATAAAAGAGAATTGTATTATTCTCAAGGACGAGGTTGCCTGTGGCAATTGTGAGCGCCATTGTCCTACTGGTGCGATTACGATGACTATGGTTGAGGCTCTTGAGACTGATGACGGACGCATTCCTATTGTCCCTGTAATAGATGAAGGACGCTGTATTGGCTGTGGGGCATGTGAACATGTGTGTCCCTCGAGGCCGTATGCAGCAATCTATGTGGAGGGCAGGGAGCATCATAGTACCATTTAAATTTGATTTTATGAAAAAAAATATAGATAGAAGAAGGTTCTTCAAAGTTTTCGGAACAAGTGTTGTGGCATCCTCAGCTGTATTGACAAGCTGTAGGAACAGCTCTGCTGATAAAAACCTGACAAAGACAGCTCCTACACAGGAGCCTCCAGTGGGGAAAATGACCTATCGTGTCAACCCGAAAACCGGAGACAAGGTTTCGCTGCTTGGGTATGGCATGATGCGTTTGCCGACTGAGAGTGGCGAGGCTGCCCGTGAGAGCGATGCCCCGATTGACCAGAAGGAGGTTAACCGCTTGGTGGATTATGCTATCGCTCATGGGGTGAACCTGTTTGATACATCGCCGGCATATTGTAAAGGCAAATCGGAAACGGCAACGGGTATAGCGCTTCATAAGTATCCTCGGGAGAAGTATCTGGTGTCAACCAAGTTGTCAAATTTTTCTCCTGAGACTTGGTCAAGAGAGGCCTCTATGGAGATGTTCGAGAACTCGTTGAAGAATCTTCAAGTTGATTATGTTGATTATCTCATGTTACATGGAGTTGGCATGGGAGAGGATGGCACAAAGGCTTTTTTTGCCAGATATATGGATAATGGTATTCTTGACTGGCTTGTAGCTCAACGTGAGAAAGGACGTATCAAGAACTTGGGTTTCTCTTATCATGGCGATATCAGTGTATTTGATCTGCTGTTGAAATGGCATGATGAAGATAAATATCATTTTGATTTTGCTCTTATAGAGTTGAACTATCTGGATTGGACTTATGCAAATGAGATTAACTCAAGAAATACAGACGCTTCGTATCTCTATGAAGAATTACATAAGCGTGGCATACCAGCCTTTGTTATGGAGCCGCTCTTGGGAGGTCGCCTGGCAAATGTGCCTCATCCTGTTGCGGTGAAACTGAAACGTAAAGATCCAGAACACTCTGTTGCCTCGTGGGCTTTTCGCTATGCAGGTACCAATGAGGGAATACTGACTGTGCTGAGTGGTATGACATATATGGATCATTTGAAGGATAATCTGTTGTCTTATTGCCCGTTAGTGCCGCTTACTGATGATGAGATGGAATATTTGCACAAGGATATAGCAGAGGAAATTGTCGGGTTTGAGACAATTCCTTGTAATGACTGTAAATACTGTATGCCTTGTTCTTATGGCTTGGATATTCCAGCAATTTTTGTTCATTATAATAAGGTTAAGACAGAGAACCGCCTGCCAATAGCTCCGCAAGATGAGAACTACGCCAAATATCGCAGACAATTCCTGATTGGCTATGACCGCTCTGTTCCCAAACTGCGTCAGGCTCAGTATTGTGTGGGATGTGGCAAGTGTCTTTCCCATTGCCCGCAACGCATTAATATTCCTGAGGAACTTCAGAAGATTGACCGTTTTGTTGAACAACTGAAACAAAGTGAGGCATAGTCAGTAGGGGATATCTCCCCAGCAGCACTTGCTTGTCAGTAAGATGTTCAAAGAATTGTATAAATAAAGAGCGTAATATCGGTACGACATTACGCTCTTTATCTCTGTTTTCAGTATTTTGCGGTGCGTACGAGGCTCGAACTCGTGACCCCATGCGTGACAGGCATGTATTCTAACCAACTGAACTAACGCACCAAATGGTTGCTTTTTTCAAAAGCGATACAAAGGTATAAATATTTTTTATACCAACAAAGTATTTGCAGTCTTTTTTAAAATATTTTTTGATAAAAAAAGACGTCTGTGTATTCTTTGTTCTGATAAATCCATTGTTCCAATGTGGCGGTGTGTCGGTAGCCTGCTTTTTGGAACAATCTTATTGAGGCTTCATTGGCAGAACTGATGTAGGCATAGATTTGTTTTAGTTGAAGATAACGTACGGCGTATTGATCTATTAGGTGAAGAACCTCTGTACCGATACCTTGTTGGCGGTAGTCTTTTGCCAATACAATGCCAATTTCTGCCCGGTGATGATAGGGGTTGAATTCTATCAGGTCAACGATGCCTGCAACAGTGCCATCATCAACTGATTCTATCATCAGTCTTAATTGCCTGTCTGTATAGATGTCGTGAGTTCCTTTGGCAATAAACTGTTTGAGGGTATATCTTGAATAAGGCACGTGGACGGAACTGATGTCCCACATGTCGGTGTCGTTTTCTAATGTGTAGAGGATTTCCAGATCCTCGGGTTCTATTGCCCGCAAACTCACATGTTTTCCTGTTAATAAGTTGGTCTCTATCATTGATTTATGGGTTTATGTTAAATGTATCCTTATTGGTTATCATTAAGCCTAAGTCAGGGTAGTGTGTGGCTATCATGAAGTTGGATTTTGTTGTTGCGTCAAATGCTTCGAGGATGCTGGCATATGAGAAAATGCTCATGTCGAAAACGAGATATGTTGGTATCTTGCTTTCTGTAACGCTTTCAAGAATAGCCGAAGGGGTAGTGTCCGTGGCAATATTGAATGTACTTTCAAGCGATGCTTGTGAGGAAATGGCCTTTCCTTGTGAAATCATCTTTTCAGAACCGTAGAAGACGTATCTGGCGTGATTGACTCCTCCCAATCCGATTTTATTCTTTGCTTTGACATACCATTGTGTCAGGATGGCCTTGAACGATAGCATGTAAACCGACAAATAGATTAGCGGATAGAGGAGCTTTGCATGGGGATGATGCTTCTTGAAAAAGATAAGCATCGCCAGATAGAAGTCATTGATGTATTTCCTGGAAGCTTTGTTAGTGCTTTCTCCTTTGTAGTGGAGAATCCGTGTGGGGAGGTAGAAGTTCTGGTTGTGCTGTTTTAAAAAGCGGTAGGACAATTCTATGTCCTCTCCGTACATGAAGAAGTCTTCGTCGAAGGCACCGTATTGGTCAAGCTTTTCTCTTGCCGTCATCATGAATGCGCCACTGACGATATCAATTCTGCAAACTTTGGAAGCATCAAGATACTGCATATAGTATTTGCCAAAGACTGGAGAATGTGGGAATAGTGATGTCAGGCCACATAACTTGTATAATGACGTCAATGGCATGGGGACTCCTCGGCGGGACTCCCTTGCAAAAGTTCCGTTTATGTTCATCATGCGTGTACCCACGATTCCTGCCTCCGCATGAGACTGAAGAAATGTGATGCAAGTATCCAAAGTGTCTTCCCCGACAAACGTGTCGGGATTGATGAAGAGTATATACTTGCCTTGGGATTCTTTCAGGGCGCGGTTGCATGCCTTTCCGAATCCGATGTTCTCACGATTGCCAATAAAGCGCAATGTCGTGCCGTATTCTTGTTGGAAAGTTTGTTTGATGTATTCACAAGTACCATCGTGTGAGTTGTTGTCAATGACAATAATCTCAATATTAGGGTATGCCCTGTACAATGATATGATACATTGTGTGAGATAGTATTTTACATTGTAACTGACGATGATGGCACTTAATAGTCTCATTACTTGTTCTTTTCTTCTTGTGCGGAGATATAGCTGCATTCACTTTCTGATGGGAAACAGAAACAGGCAGACAAGAGCAATGCCCCAGCCATGGCAAGATAGGCATGTCCTGTGTCGGTAGTGTCGTAAACAAATAGATTGCCTGTAATAATCAGGATATACCAAATATACCGCAGTGTATTCCAGTTAATATATGTCTGAAGGCTCTTTCCAGGGTCTGAGGTAATAGAGTTGACGACAAACTTAAACTTGAACAGTTTCAGACATAGATAGATAGTTAATATGGAAATGACTATGGTGAGAAGCTGAATAATGTATGATGTTGTTTCTTCAAATACCATGTGCCGGAAACCAATCACCTTGATTGTATATAATATGTAGAGTAAAAGCGGAATAATCCAAATGGCGAAATATAACGCTACAAGAGTTGACATTTTCCTGATCATAGTTCCTTGGTCTTAAATTCAATTCTATTGATGATGCTTCTTCCCAGTGTAATCTCATCTGTGTAGACTAATTCCTCGCCCACCGAAACACCTCTGGCTATGGTGCTGATTCTGACATTGTAGGGCTGGAGTTTGCGTGAGATGAAGAAATTCGTTGTCTCTCCTTCCGTTGTTGGGCTTAAAGCCAGGATGATTTCTTTGATATTGCCCTCTTTGACGCGTTCTACAAGGCTGCTGATATTCAGATCGCTTGGACCGATGCCGTCAATAGGGGAAATAATACCTCCCAATACATGATATACGCCCTGATATTGCTGGGTGTTCTCAATTGCCATGACGTCCTGAATGCTCTGTACCACGCAGATGGTGCTCTTGTCGCGTAGTTCGTCGGCACATATCTCGCAGGTGTCGGTATCGCAGATGTTGTGGCATATCTTGCAATGTTTGACGTTTTTGCGCAAATCGGTCAGCGCCTTGGCAAAACTATCAACGTGTTCTTCTTCTTGTTTTAGCATATGCAAGACAAGACGCAAGGCAGTTCTTCTTCCGATACCAGGGAGAGTTGCGAAGGCGTCAACGGCATGTTCAAGCAATTTGGAGGGAAAGCTTTGATTCATTCTGATGTATATTGAAACACAAACTTACATATTTTTTTGTTATCCACACTTTTTATTCCGTCTCTTTATTCAGATGTTCCGGTATCAGGGGAGGGCTGGTATGTTCACCGTGCATAGCGCGGTAAGAGTGGAGCTAAGATAATGAACTTTGTCATAATGGGCCTCTGGTGTGTTTATTATATAAGTCCTTCCCTCTGGAATGTGGTGCGGTAGAAGTCGGCCTTTTTATCCAATGCCAATGGATAGCTGCGGCTGCTGCTTGGCATACGATAAAGTGTAATCATTCCGTCAATAATTGTCGGACAGCCTATTTGAAGAGTTTTGCATTGATATTGCCCAGCCAAGATATCGGCTGCTTTCTGTCCCGTGGCGATAATGGCTTTACATTTGGGTATTTGGGCAACCAATGCTTTGATGTCAGTTTGCTCAATTACCTCAAGGAATGTGTCAGAGGCGTTATTCTTTAACCGGCGTACTGATGTGGCTGTATCATAGAGAGCTATACCTTTCTCCTCAAGGAAAGGACGTAGTATCTCAAGTTTGAATCTTTTGCCAACAGTATCGTAGAAATAGTTTTTGTCCTCAAAGAAGACAAGGCCGAATATGCGCCACATGTCATTCTGGATATTGGGGTAGAACCATTCCATCGACCAGCGTTTGCGTTGTGGAGGAAAACTGCCGAGCATCAGCACTTTGGCATGTTGAGGCAGAAATGGCCGAAGCGGATGTCTCTCTATGTCGTTATTCATGATTTCTTTTTCTTGTATGCTTTGCGCTTCCAGAAACTGACTCCAGCATACATGTTGATTTTGAAAAGGGCGTTGAGGACGGAAAAATTGGATTTCCTATGACTGTATGTGTGGACAACGGTGCTGACACCAGCGAAAAACTTTCCCGAGTTCCATACAATGGCATTACGGCCTGTCAGGTCAAAGTTGATGTTGGTATATTTAAATAGGTCTTTATTGAATTCCAACTGCTCACCTTGATTGACGTTGTAGCCTATTGATGGTGTCAGCGTGATATTAAACAGCATATTCCTGACGAATACCCAATTGTAGCTGTATCCCAGACTGATACTGTAGTTGCGGTAGTCAATGTTGTTAACCTTCAACGCATTGTTGATAACTTCGTTAGCACCGTCATAGATAAGATATAATGGGAGCTGTGTATAGTCGAATTTTAATTTCTGTCGGGCGTAGCTGAATCCAAGCATAAAACTTCCGGCACTTCTCAGTTGCTGTCCAGATTGGCTATAAGCTGCTGTATAGGAGAACTTCTTGTGACGGAAAACGTAATAAGCATTGATGTTTTGCAAATAGGTGTCTATGCCCGAGAATTGTAGTTTGTGAATTTTCTTGCTTTCCTCGCTGCTGAAGCCTGAGGCACGGGTAAGACGGTAGTTGTTAGTGCCTTTTTGGTAGTAGAAGTCGATGCCGATGATGGGGGAGTAGATGCTGAGATACATGTTTGAGCGTCCTGAGGACGTTTCCTTGCGCCCGAGATTGAACGAATAGCCTAAAAAGATAAAACTGTATGCAACATAGGGACCGACGTGCATCGTCGAGTAAGGTGAGAAATACAGGCTTTGGTTATTGCCGCCGTTTTCGTCTGTTCCGGAAATCTTATAGATGTTGAACATCATATCACTATAAACCATTCCCTGCATGTTATACATGTTGGGTCTGATATATGTGGTGTCGATTTCGGTCAGGGAGGAAAGAAAACCAACAAAACCAGTTTTCTTCTTTTTCAGTTCGGTTTTCTTTCCTAAGTTATCCTGTATATTAATGCTGTCAGTTCCTTCTGTGATGTTTGCCGAAACTGATGTGAATAGGAAAAACAACAGAAATGTCCCGACTATAGCTTTCCCAATATGCGGTCCATAACCCAGTTTACGGATGTTGCACTGTAGCTGTCGCATGTGCAGATGGTTTTTTGCTGTATGTGTTCAACAATCAGTCTGATAAGCGGTAATTGAACATGAGGCGGATTAGGAATCTCAATGCTCTCATGTCCTTTTTCTGTATAAAGCGATATAGGCGTGTAGTTGTAGACCGAGAAACAAACCTGCCCGTTATTGCCAATGACAACAACCCGGTCCTCTTTTGCAGACTCATGTCCCACAAAACACCAGGAACCACTACCGGGAAGACCGTTGAAGAATTTGAAACAGGCACTTACCGTGTCTTCTGTCTTATAGAGTTTGCCACGGTTGTCGCAGAATCCGTCGGCCTCGGTGATAGGTCCAAACAGCCATTGTAGCAGGTCCAGTTGATGGGGTGCCATATCAAAGAAATAACCCCCTCCGGCAATATCTGGTTGTACGCGCCAAGGAAGGTTCTTTGCATTGTAATCCATATCGCGTGGGGGAGCAGAGAAACGTATCTGGACATTGATGATATTGCCGATGGTGCCACTGTCAATGATGTCTTTCACTTTCTGAAAGTAGGGGAGGTATCTTCTGTAATAGGCCACAAAGCAGGGTATGCCCGTATTCTCCGATATGCGGTTTATCCTGGCACAGTCCTCGTAGTTGGTGCTCAGGGGCTTCTCCACATAAGGTACCTTCCTGCTCTTCATTGCCATGATGGCGTATGTGGCATGAGTGGAAGGTGGCGTGGCGATATATATGGCATTGACGTCAGGGTCATCAATGAGTTCCTGAGGGTCGGTGTACCATCTGGGGACGTGGTGACGCTCTGCGTACGACTTCGCTTTTTCGGCTCTACGGCTCATGACCGCTATTACCTCGGAGCCCTCAACCATGTTGAAGGCGGGACCACTCTTCTTCTCAGTTACCTCTCCGCAACCGATGAACCCCCATTTTACCTTTGTAACTTGCTCGGACATTCCTTCATATTTTATACAAAGTTACTATTATGCATGCGAAAAGCCAAATCTGTTGGCGTTTTTCCGTACAATTGTTGTATGCTTTGATAAGTGTCAGCCGTTTAATTCAGAATAGAGTTGTATACATCAAGAATACCATTGACTTGTTTCTCTTCAGAAAACTGGCGGGCCCATTCTTTTCCCTGGGTAATCATGTTGCTGTGCATATTGCTGTCAGAGAGAATGCTGTTCATGGCCTCGCTGAGTCCTTTGACATCATCGGGTGTGACGTAGACAGAGTGTGGACCTCCAGCTTCTTCAAGACAAGAGCCGGAGCATGCTATGACAGGAATACCGCTGTTGAGGGCTTCTAAGATGGGAATGCCAAATCCTTCATACCGCGAAGGATAGACAAATAGACTTGCCTGTTGGTATATGGCAGGAAGGTGATGGAATGGTACGCTTGGGAGGATTTGAATACGGTCGCCCAGTTTGAGCTCCTCTATGGTTTGGCTGAGTTGTTTGATATATGGGGTCGAACGGCCGATGATGACAAGTTTTATGTCTTTGACGCCTTTGAGCGCTTTGACGGCAAGGAGGATATTTTTTCTCTCTTCAATAGTGCCGACGTTGAGGATGTATCTGTCATTCAAATTATAAGTTTTTCTTACTTCCTGCTTGAGTTCTTCTGTGGCAGGAATAGAAAATACCGGGTCGCAGCCTTGGTAGACGACATTGATTTTTTGCTCAGGGATGTTATAGAACCTCATGATATCCCTTTTGGTACATTGGCTGATGGCGATGATGCGGTCGGCCGTCTGGCATGCCTTGAAGAACTTATAAGAGTATATGTTGCGGTCAATGGCATGGTAATACTGTGGAAAACGTTCAAATATCAGGTCATGAATAGTAACGACACTTTTTATTTGGGGATATCGGGACAGGTTTAATGGCAATTCTCCGCTGAGGCCATGGTAGATGTCTATGTTCTTTTCTTTAAGTTGTTTGGAGACAAACCAACTTCGCCAGAGAGGTTTGATGCAAGAATAAATGCCGTCTGCATAGTAGCATTTCAGCAAGGGGGAGTCTTTGAGGAATTGCATGATGCGTGCATGACTGTTCCTTTGTGGTGCAAAAAGAAAGAATTCGTTCTGGGGGGCTTTCTGGCATAGCAGACTGATGAGAAGTCGGCTGTAATTGCCCAATCCTGTGAAGTTTTGTATGGCTCTTTTGCCGTCAAATGCGATTCTCACTCTGTGTATTTTTCTATGTGTAATGCAAATTTAGGGTTTTTCAATGAACACTAAAAGTTTTTATTTATTAAATTTGCATCATCATACCTTGGGCTAGACTGGATTTGACAGCGGGCAGATAGGATATGTAAGCATGCAGTGCATTGATTGTTGGCACTTTAATCATAATGGTCAAAAAATTATCTGGCGAAAATAATTACGCTCTCGCTGCTTAATTGAAGTATAGTAGATTCGGCTTTATCCCGATGCAAGGCGTTGGGACGAGACATCACCCAGAAGCTGTTGTTCCGAAGCGTACTGATAAGGTGGTGCAGCAAATCGGAAATAGTCAGAGATGGCCTCGCATCGATGATGAAACTCTTAGAGGATAGGTCATGGTTTAGTTGCTCTTTCCTGTACTGTGGCTGAATTCTTGGAAGAGATAAGCATGTAGAAAACATCTTCTTTCCTCGTTTGGACGAGGGTTCGATTCCCTCCTGGTCCACTAACAATAGTGGATTCTATCAATTATTTTCCTTTTCTGGAGGGAAATAAATCGTGATAGAATCCATAATATATAAAGATATGATGCCCAAAGTCCGTGTACTGCTATTTTCGTTTTTGTTTTTTACTGTTCAGGCAATAGCTGAAAAACCCACTTTCAAAATGCATATCCGCCTGTGGAACAATTATCATGAAAAAGACACTCTGTCGGCTCAACTGCTGAGTTCCCTGAAAAAATATCCCGGCTTCTGCGATGAGGTGTGGTTTCTGGTGCCTTGCAATGCCGGGAAACCTGTAAATGAGACCGCCGTTAAGAAAATGAAACACATGGCTGAAGAGATGCGCAAACTGGGCATTGTCCCTTCAGTTCAGGCACATACCGTAGGACATCCTGACCCGAATAATCCCGTTGACAAAGGAATATCGTGGGGAACAATGGTCGGTGCAGATGGAGTTGTGACCCGTTCTCAGGGATGTCCGCGCCAACGAGGCCTCTGGGAGGACCTGGCCCGTATTTTTACGCCTTATGCCGAAGCTTGCCAACCCCATGGCTTCTGGTTGGATGACGACTTGCGTATGACCTTTCATGACCCGGCGAAGGAAGGATGCTATTGTGATACATGTATAGCCTTGTTCAATCGTCTCCATCATTATAGCTATTCACGTGCTTCGTTGGTCAAGGCCTTGGCACAGAATGTAGGCGAGGGCAAGTTGCGTCGTGAGTGGATAGCGTTCGGCCAGGAGAGCATGGCTGAGTTGGCGGCGGCTGTGGCACGGGCTGTACACAAAGTGTCGCCCAAGACAGCAATGGGACTTCAGCATGCCAACTTCTGCAGTAATTTCTTGGAGGGATATGACTGGAATCCCATATTTGATGCCTTTGAACATGAAACAGGTGTGGTACCTTTGTCCCGTCCCGGTCATGGGTATTACAAAGACCATGCTCCGCGTGGCATGTTGAAGAAAGGCCTTGACATAGGGCGGCAGGTCAGCCGTTTGAACGGCAACATAACAGAGATAGCTCCTGAAGTGGAAGGCTTTATCCATAAGGCGACAGGCAAGTCTCCCCATAGTTTATGTATAGAGACGATGTATTACCTGGCTTTCGGCGCTACGCAGATGAGCTATTCCATCATAGCCTCTGCCAAAGAGCCTATGGACTGGTATGCCGACAATTATTTCAAAGCCCTACAAAAGTGGCATGAGTATGCCAAAGAGTATGTTGACTATAATTGGGGATCTGTTCCGGGGGGAATAGACCCGTATATCAGTCCCAATTTGCCGTATCGCAACCTGAGAAAAGGCGAAAACGACATGGCGTGGGCATATACCGATGCAGGAAAAATCTATGACATGGTGCCGTTAGGTATTCCTTTCTGTCCTGACGGGGCGCACTCTGTAGCCCTTATGCTCGATGCCGCAGGAGCGGAAGGAATGTCCGACAAGGAAATAAGCAGTTTGATGTTGACGCACAATCTTGTGCTGGACAATGCCACATGGAATGTCCTTCAGCAGAGACATCTCACGCAGCATTTGAAAGACGTCTCACGCCAGACAGGACTTCAGGGAGTGAGATGCCTTGAGGCTGGAAACGGCAGGCGTATGTCGGTGGTGTCATATAATGCCGATATTACAGGTAAGGAACGTCTCATGTTGCTCCATGCTATTGACTGGGCATCAGGCAATAAGTTGCCAGCCATTATAGAGAGCATGGCCCAGGCAGCGTTAGTTCCGCGTGTAAATACAGACGGCAGTTTGCGCTCTGTGGCTGTGTTGAATTGTACTATCTCAGAGCAGGAAAGTTATACCCTGCGTCTGCGAGTAGGTAAGGATAATGACAGGGAGCCACGCTTCGTGTGGAAACACAATGGCCATAAAGACCGTCGGCTGAAAGCTGAACGCATAGGCAAGGACTATATCGTCTCAACACCTTCGCTTGAAGGGTGGAATTTCGCATGGATAGCCGTTGAATGAGAATGGTTGAAATCGCAGAAGAACAAGCGAAAACCAAATACTTCCTGTGCCTCAGAAACACCTGTCAGTATTTTAAGTTTTTAGTGAATTATCTTTTTTATTCAATCGTAATCGTAGAATTCTAACCTATTATGAATAAATTTCTGCTTCTTGCCGGAAGTCTGCTAATCGCATCTGCATCCGCTTCGCCGAAGTATCTCACGTATGAGCAATTTGGAGCCAAGGGGGATGGTGTCACTAACGACTTCCCCGCTATCATGGCAACCCACGAGGCCGCCAATGAAAAGGGGCTACCTGTTAAAGCCACCGACGGAAAGACGTATTACATTGGCAACACGACCGGGACGGCCGTAGTCCGCACAGATGTCGATTTCGGTACAGCCAGGTTCATAATCGACGACAGCCGTGTCAGCCTTGAAGACCGCGAGGACTATATTTTCCGGATAGAATCCTCTCTCGAGCCCTTTACCATCGATGGAATTGGAAGCCTGAAGCGGGACCAGACCAACATAGGCAAGTCCCTTCCTTGCCGCTGCCTGGTCGAAGTGGTCAATGACCATCATAAAGTGTATATCCGACTCGGCGCGAACCAGAATAGCGGTGTCAGCCAGAAAGAATACTTCATTGTTGATGGTGACGGCAACATAGAGCCCTCCTCTGCGCTTATCTGGGATTACGACGAAATCACCCGAATGACAGCCCGCCCCATTGACGAGAAACTCCTGACAATCAAGGGAGGCATTTTCACCACCATCGCCAACCAGGCCCCTTCCAAGTACACCTACTATGGCCGCGGAATATCCGTCGAGAGGTCCAACGTCAGAATTGAGGGCATAACCCACTATGTTGAAGGAGAACTCGACCACGGTGCCCCGTATGACGGCTTCCTGGACTTATACACGGC
This sequence comes from uncultured Prevotellaceae bacterium, assembly GCA_900318305.1. Classification (GTDB taxonomy): domain Bacteria; phylum Bacteroidota; class Bacteroidia; order Bacteroidales; family Bacteroidaceae; genus UBA6382. The sequence goes on from ONKB01000029.1 coordinate 22,891, forward strand.
TGCCGACATCGTGGTCAGTGGCTGCCTTTTCACAGCACACAAGACTTACAAGACCATAGGATCGGCCGGTGTGTCCGTCAGTATGGGAACATACGACATCTCAGCCCATGGCTGCGTGGGTGTCAAATGGGAGAACTGCACCCAGACCACCTATATAAACGACACACGCTACTGGGGGATCTTCGTTTCCAACTTCTGCAAGTCCCTCACCCTGGACCACTGCGTCTTCTCCCGCTTCGATGCCCACCAAGGGGTGAGGAACGTCACCCTTACCAACTGCGAGTTCGGGCACACGGGTGTCAATGTTGTCGGTTCCGGCACATTGCGGCTCGTTGACTGCATCGTCCATCGCAAGTCCCTCATCGCCCTCAGGGAGGATTATGGCAGTTTCTGGGAAGGAGAAATCATCGTCAGGAACTGCAAGCTCATTGTTCCTGAAAGGACCAAAAGCGTATCCCTGCTGAGTGGATCCAATGCCGGGAAGCACGACTTCGGTTACACCTGTTACCTCCCGGAAAGAATTGATATCGAGAATCTTGTCGTTGACGATAGCCGTGTCAGCGACAAGGACTACCAGGGTCCCATGATTTTCGGGAGATTCAAGCGCAATATCGACGAGGAGGGACTTTATCCCTATATCGCAAAGGGATCCATCGACATTAGGAACGTTGACGTATCCAGTGGCAAGTACCTGGGAGTAAGCCTCGAGCCCAAGTTGTTCCGGGATTACACAATAACGGTAGCGAGATAGTTGTATTTATTTCAACAGCGCGCTGCAAATCCACATAATGGCCATTTGCCCGTGAGGGTCACCATTAGAGCGGGGACGGTCCATATACCACTCGCGGCTGTTTCTGCGATCGGTCCCGATGCATACTTCTGCAATATTGGCATATTCATCCAGGTACCCACACAAGGAACCCCAGGCCTTACGTGCGGCAGAGCCGTATGTAGCCTTGTCCAGCCAGCCATTGCGCACACCTTCGATAAAAGCATAGGCGAACATGGCCGTGCAGGAAGATTCATCCCAAAACTCCGGATCATCAATAATCTGCCCCCACATGCCGTTTTTGTGCTGAAATTCAAGGAGAGTCGGCATCATTTTCATATATGCTTCCATCAGCGAAGGACGATACTCACTATCTTTGGGGAGATAGGTCAGAAGCATAGGCAGACCTGCCGCCATCCAGCCATTTCCGCGGCCCCAGAAAAAGGGTACATCGGGGGCATGGTAGAACAGGCCATTGTCCCGCTGGAGTGAGTCCATATACATTTTCATTTCACGGGCCGCACGGTCTATATACTTGCGGTCACCGGTGGCACGATAAGCCTGAGTCTGGAGGACTGTAATCATGTACATATCATCAATCCACAAGCGGGTCTGGGGAGAATAACCATTTGCAAGCCATTCCCGTTGTTGCTCAATGGGGAAATTACCATTGCCGCCCACCCTCTTGCCGGGCTCCCCTGTCGGGTCTTCCCACTGATGATCAGCATATCGAAGTCCCAGCTCCAATGCCCGCTTGTCACCATTCATCAGATAGATTTCCAGAGGAATGGCTCCGAAGATGGAGAAATCCACATGATTATCGCGATTACACTTTGATTTTCTCTCCCCATAGAACGGCTCAAAAAATTCAATCAATCGATTCTCCAACTTCTTGTTGTGGGAACGGTGGGCAAATTCGATGGCGTTAACCCAAAGGCTTACCACGGAATAATTCATCTCTTTGCCACGTCCATAATTATAGGGTGCCTGATAACCCGGAAGATTATTTCCATAGTC
>ONKB01000030.1 GCA_900318305.1 uncultured Prevotellaceae bacterium
AAGTGAGAGAAACTATATAATGCTCATAAATGACTCGACATAAACTCCAAAAGCACAGGAGAATTGAAATAAATATTGTATTTTTGTATCAAATACGAAAACTATTGTGAGTACAATATGGTATTGAATTATATCTGGATAGCATTTTTCTTTATAGCATTTATCGTCGGAATGGCGAAGATGGTGTTTATGGGCGACACGCAGGTGTTCCCCGACATGATGAACAGCACGTTTTCCAGTGCGAAGACGGCATTTGAGATTTCCCTGGGACTGACGGGCGTACTGGCATTTTGGCTGGGCATCATGCGGGTAGGAGAACGTGGGGGACTGATTAATACTTTCTCACGATGGCTGAGTCCTTTTTTCTCTAAGCTCTTCCCTGACATTCCCCAGAACCATCCTGTCTATGGCAATATCTTTATGAATTTTGCCGCCAATATGTTAGGACTGGACAATGCCGCCACTCCGTTGGGATTGAAGGCAATGGCGGGATTGCAGGAGTTGAATGAACAGAAGGACACTGCGTCAAACCCCATGATAATGTTCCTGGTACTCAATACCAGCGGTCTGTGCATCATACCTGTCTCCATTATGGTATACAGGGCCCAGTTGGGTGCGGCTCAGCCTACTGATATTTTTATTCCCATCCTGCTGGCCACATGCACAGCGACGCTGATAGGAATCCTTGTCACGGCGCTGGTGCAGCGCATCAATATTCTGGACAGGACACTCCTTCTGGGCTTGGGGAGTATTCTGCTTTTTGTCAGTTTGGTGGTATGGGGATTCTCCCGCCTTGACAGGGAGTCTATGAACATTGTAGCCACTACAGTATCCAATATCCTCCTGTTTGTTATTATCATCGGGTTTTTATTCACTGGCGTGAAAAACAAGGTGAATGTCTATGATGCCTTTGTGGAGGGAGCAAAGGAAGGTTTCCAGACGGCCGTCAGGATTATTCCTTACCTCGTTGCCATATTGGTCAGCATTGGCGTTTTCAGGGCTTCAGGGGCGATGGACTGGATGGTGGCTGGTGTCAGGGAGTGTGTGGCATTTCTGAATCTTCCCTCCGAATGGGTTGAAGCATTGCCTACTGCCCTGATGAAGCCCCTGAGCGGCAGTGGCTCAAGGGGAATGATGGTTGACGAGATGACCATGTTTGGTGCCGACTCTTTCGTGGGCCGTTTGAGTTGTCTCCTCCAGGGTAGCACCGATACCACATTCTATATCTTAGCCGTTTATTTCGGGAGTGTTAATATCAGTAAGACGCGCCATGCTGTCTCTTGCGGTCTGTGTGCTGACATATGCGGCTCGATAGCGGCAATACTGCTTTGTTACATGTTTTTCGGATAAGAAATGGCAAACATAAAATCTCTGGCGAAAGATACGGCCATATACGGTCTGAGTAGCATTATCGGCAGATTTCTTAACTATCTGCTGGTACCAGTCTATACCGCCAAGATGACGGCAGCCAGTGGCAGCTATGGTATTATAACCAATATGTATGCCTTGACGGCATTGATTTTGGTGCTACTGACTTTTGGCATGGAGACTACTTTCTTCCGCTTTGCCAATAAAGAGGGAGAAGATCCCCGGCGCGTGTTCTCGACAGCTCTTATAGGTGTGATGTCAACATCGTCGCTGTTTTTCCTTGCAGTAGTGCTCTTCCTGATGCCTGTCAGCGAGTTCCTGGGCTATGCGAGCCATCCGCAGTATGTCTGGGTAATGGCCCTTACCGTAAGTATTGATGCCGTCAGGGCTATTCCGTTTGTATATCTGCGACTGCAGCAAAAGGCCTTGAAATTTGCCTCCTTGCAACTGTTGAACATAGGCATCAATATTGTTCTTAATCTGGTTTACTATATTGTGCTGGGCGGACATGAGCCGGGATATGCCTTCTATATCAACCTTGTTTGCTCCTTTGTGATTACCTTGTGCCTCTACAAGGAGATAGGACTCATCCGCTCAGGATTTGACATGTCCCTTATGCGCCGCATGATCAGGTATTCGTGGCCTTTAGTCGTATTCGGCATTACCGGCATACTCAATCAGGTGGCCGACAAGATACTCTTCCCGTTTGTCTATAAGGAGCCCGACATGCAGACGCAGCTGGGCATATATGGTGCCTGTGTCAAAATAGCCATGATAATGGCCATGATTACCCAGGCTTTCCGCTATGCCTATGAGCCTTTTGTTTTTAGCAAGACACGCGACAAGGACAATAATGAGACCCAGGCGGTGGCGATGAAGTATTTCCTTATCTTCACCCTGCTGGCTTTCCTTTGCGTGGTGGGATGGCTGGATATCCTGAAATACATTCTGAGCTCAGATTACTGGGTAGGTCTTCAGGTTGTTCCCATTGTCATGGTGGCAGAAATCATGATGGGCATATACTTTAACCTCTCGTTTTGGTACAAACTTAACGACAGGACAATATGGGGAGCTGTGTTCTCAGGTGTGGGCTGTGTGCTGCTCATTACGGTCAATGTGGTGTTTATTCCCCGTTACGGCTATATGGCGTGTGCCTGGGGTGGCGTGGTCGGATATGGTTCAGCCATGTTGCTGTCTTACTTTGTGGGACAAACGAAATACCCTATCCGCTATCCGTTAAAGAGCATTGCCGTATATGTAGCCATTGCTGTCGTGTTTACGGCAGTCATGTATGCCGTACCTGCCCAATGGCCACTTCCCTTGAGACTGGGCATCAACACTGTATTGATTTGTCTTTTTGTGGGACATATCATCAGTCATGACCTCCCGCTGGCATCGTTGCCCGTGGTGGGGAAATACTTCAGAAGACAATAGTTTTATTTAGATACAATAACCTACAACCAATAAACAAATGAAAAACAAAATGAGAGTAAGTTGCCTTTTGATACTGTTGCTTGCCGTTGCAAGTCTCCCGGCCCAGACAACCCGCGAGGAAGTGCTTAAGGACGCCAATAGGATGCTGGCAAATTATTGTCCTTACGAGGGCAGTAACCATTTTACTCCGGTGCCTGAGGGATATGAGCCTTTTTATGTCACCCATTATGCCCGTCACGGTTCCCGTCATCTGATATCCAATCATGCCTATCATCAGCTTATTCCGCTGATGGAGAAGGCAGAGAAGGAAAACCAGCTGACGAAATTAGGTAAGACCATGCTGAAGAGAGCCCGCACGGCCTATGCCTTTGCAAAAGGCAAAAGTGGCCAGCTGACCCGTCTGGGAGGCCAGCAGCATGAGAAAACGGCAAATCGCCTGTACAACAATTATCCCCTGATGTTCAAGGAAGGCAATAGGGTTACAGCATATTCCTCACCAGTTGACCGTTCCCGGTTAAGCATGGAGCATTTCTGTGCCGAGCTCCAGAAGTTGTCGCCGGGACTTCAGATTGTCCAGTCCTGTGGTGATGAATGCACCTATTTCGTGCGCCCGGGACGTGATTCCATTGCTGCACCGGCAAAGAGCTCGGTGAGAGATCAGGCTGAGAAAATGGAAGACTCCCTGAAGGCTTGCGTAAACATCTCTGCCAAGATTTTCAAGGACCCTGGTTTCGTGACACACAACAAAAAGAAGCATTCCAGTATAGCCGGCTATTTCTATGAGCTGTATAAAAGCATGCCCCACATGCCCGAATTAGGACTTGATTTCAATGTCTTTGACGACGATCAGCTGTTTACCTATTTCAAGGCCAATAACATCAACTGGATGGAAAGGACATATGTCATTCCCGGTGAGCCTCCTTTTTACAAGCGCGCCTATGCCACGTTGAGGAATATGATTTCTTTGGCTGACGAAGCCATCCGACAAAATGCAGGGGGTGCCACGTTGCGCTTTGGTCACGACACTTTCCTGTTCCCATTGGCATATGTAATGGGAGTGGATGGCTGCACTGGTTTCCCTGCACAACCGTCAGAGTGGGAGGACTCATACCGATACTTTGTAGCCGGTGACATAGTCCCTATGGCAGCCAACATACAAATCATCTTCTTCAAGAGCAGAAAAGACAATGATATTCTCGTGAAAGTCCTCCTCCAGGAGAAAGAGAAACACATACCTGTGAAGACCGATATGTGGCCATATTATCACTGGGATGATGTCAGGGCCTATTATCTGGACCTTATGAACAATGTCAGCCCCATAGAGTATGTTAAGCCCCATAAGGCTGCGAAGAAAGATGAGAACGAGATAAACACTTAGAGGTGTTAAGTATGAAGGTTGAGGTTTGAAATCCCAACACGGTCCTTCCTTTTCTTGGGTGGACGGGAAGAATATCCATTAAGCGGCATCTTGTAATCCGAATAGGGAAAGGAACAGGCCAAGAAGAGAGAAACAAAAGATTGCCACAAGGAAATAGAGATAACTGAAAAATGAGAAACTATAAGACAATGCTGATATGGAGTGCGCCAGTCCGGGCGGTGATGCTTGGACTGTTAGTGCTGTTGCCGATTGCCGGAGAGGCGCAACGGGTGCTGACGCTTGACAGCTGCAGGGCGATGGCACTTAGGAACAACAAACAGATGGGCGTGGCAAAAATGAAACAAGAAGTGAGTGCCAACCTGCGGAAGTCGGCCCGGACGAAGTATCTGCCACATGTCAGCGCCATGGGTGGCTATATGTGGATGAATAAGGAAGTATCTATTCTCAGCGATGACCAAAAGAAAGCACTGAGCAACATGGGTACGAATACAACGACCAGTTTGCAGAATGCCTTGTCTCCTTTGGTGTCTACTCTGCCCGCTGCCACACAAGTGAAGATGGGAAATGATATGGCTCAGTTTGCGAATGTCCTTAATCAAACAGGCTCAGGCATAGTGGATGCCCTGCGTACAGATACCAGGAACATGATTGCCGGGGCTGTGGTGGTGACGCAGCCAGTATATATGGGTGGTGCCATCGTGGCGGCAAACAAGATGGCTGACATCAACGAGAAGCTGGCTGCGAATTCTTTGGAAGTGAAGCGACAGGGCACTTTGTACAATATAGATCAGGCCTATTGGCAAGTGGTGTCATTGCGTCATAAACAAACCCTGGCTGAGAGCTATGTGGCATTGGTGAGGAAGTTGAAAGATGATGTACAGAAAATGATTGACCAGGGTGTAGCCACAAAAGGTGACGGCCTGAGTGTCAGTGTGAGAGTCAATGAGGCTGAGATGGCGCTGACTCAGGTTGAAGATGGTCTGGTATTGTCAAAGATGCTGCTCTGCCAATTATGCGGACTGCCTGTGGATGAGAATATTACCCTAGCGGACGAAGAAAGTGATGAGGTAAAACCTGATGACGGGAACTTGGCTGTTGCCGAACCGGCTTTTGCTATCCAGAACAGACCAGAGTTAAAAGTGCTTCAGAACACGGTTGACCTCAGCCGCCAGACAACAAATGTGTTGAAGGCGGGAAATCTGCCACAAGTACTGCTGACAGGCGGGTATACGATAAGCAACCCGAATACGTTCAATGGCTTTGAAAAGAAGTTTAGCGGATTCTGGAATGTGGGTGTGCTGGTTCGTGTGCCTATCTGGAACTGGGGCGATGTAAAGTATAAGGTACGCGCCTCGAAGGTGGCTACGGCTATGGCCAATATGGAAATGGATGAGGCCCGCGAACTGATTGAATTGCAAGTGAACCAGAGCAATTTTAAGATGAAAGAAGCCTCCAAGAAGCTGGAGATGGCGAGAGCGAATGTAGCTAATGCCGATGAGAACCTTCGTATGGCGAATATTGGATTCAAGGAAGGCATAGTGTCCTTCACTACTGTTATGGAGGCACAGACAGCCTGGCAGCAGGCTCAGTCGCAGAAAATCGATGCAGAGATTGATGTTAAGCTCTCGCGGGTTGAACTGCAAAAAGCAATGGGTGTTTTAAGTGATTAATGAAAAGAGGATATGTTGCCGTTTGGCGGCAAATGAGTTAAAGTTCAAAAAATAAGAATATGTCAGACAAAGCAAAACAACAGCATAACAATATCTTGCTGGCCGTTGCAGGTTTCATAGCAGTAGTAGTCATCGTAGCCCTTATAGGTCACATTGCCCTTGGACGTGGCCCGGAAGTAATACAGGGTGAGATAGAGGTTGAGGAGTACCGTGTGTCGGGCAAGGTGCCTGGCCGAATCCTGGAACTTCGTGTGAAGGAGGGAGACAAGGTGCAGGTAGGTGACACCCTGGCTATCATTGAAGCTCCCGAAGTAGAGGCGAAGATGGTGCAGGCTCAGAGTGCGGTTGATGCAGCATCGGCCATAGAGCAGATGACGCAGAAAGGTGCCCGCAAGGAACAGGTACAGGCTGCTTTCCAACTGCTGGAGCAGGCAAAGGCTGGTTTGGAGATAGCAGAGAAGTCCTACAAACGCATGAAGGCGCTGTTTGCTGAAGAAGTCATCAGTGCACAGAAATTTGATGAAGCTGAGGCAATGTATAAGGCTGCCCAAGCTCAGGTAAAGGCTGCCCAAAGCCAGTATGACATGGCTGTGAACGGTGCCCGTGCCGAGGAGCGCCGTGCTGCATCGGCTACCGTAGGTAAAGCCCGCGGCGCTGTTCAGGAGGTGGAAGGCTATGTGCGCGAGACCGTGCAGACGGCGCAAATGGCAGGTGAAGTCACCGATGTTTATCCTAAGGTTGGCGAGCTTGTCGGTACGGGTACTCCCATTATGACCATCGCTGTGATGGATGATATTTGGGCTACGTTTAATATCCGTGAGGACTTGTTGAATGGCATCAAGATTGGTTCGGAACTGACCGTACAGGTACCGGCACTCGGCAAGGAGATAAAAATGACAGTTTGCGCTATGAAGGATAAAGGTTCCTTTGCTGTCTGGAAGGCCACGAAGTCAACGGGACAATACGACCAGAAGACATTCGAGGTTAAGGCCCGTCCAACAGAGAAACTTGATGCGGTCCGTCCTGGCATGTCGGTGATACTGAAGAAGTGATGTGTCCATGAAATACCTCTGGCAAATCGGAAATGTCGCCCTGCGAGAACTTGGCATCATCACCCGGAATCACATCTATGGCTTCTGCCTGATTGTATTTCCGCTGATGACGGTGTTCTTCTTTACCACATTCCTGCGTGACGGGGTGGCAACGAATCTGCCTGTCGGTGTGGTTGATGAGGACAATAGTGCTATGTCACGCAGCTTAGTGCGCAACCTCGATGCCATGCAGAACTCGCGGGTTGTGGCTCATTATGCCACGCCTACTGAGGCTCGCCGTGCCATGCAGGAGAACCATATATACGCATACCTGTATATCCCCAAGGGCACAGGCTCTAAATTGTTTTCCGGACGACAACCGAAAATATCGTATTATTACACCATGACATGCCTCACGGCAGGATCAATGGCATCTAAAGATCTGAAGACTCTCGGTGTACTTGGCTCATCAGCCGTTGAAATCGCTATTTTGAGTGGCAAGGGTGCTTCGAAGGAACAGATACAGGCATCCATACAACCTGTCCGCATTGACGCTCACCAGATAGCCAACCCGACAGGTAGTTATAATGTCTATCTGACTACGGCATTTGTTCCGGGTATAATGATGCTGTTCATGGCATTGCTGTCGGCCTATACACTGGGTATGGAAATCAAATTTGACACAGGCAAGGAGTGGTTGCGGATGGCCGACAACAATATTGTTGTGGCCATCATTGGGAAGTATATTGTTCAGACGCTCATATTCCTGTTAGTGGTTTTCTTCTTCCAGTATTATATCTATGGTGTGCTCAAGTTTCCCCATTTGGGCGGCACCTGGAGCATCGTGCGGCTCTGCCTCTTGCAGGTTATCGCCTCTATTGGCTTCGGCATCTTCGCCTTTGGACTGATGCCGTCGCTGCGCATGTCAATGAGCATTTGCTCGTTGTGGTCGGTGCTGAGTTTTTCAATGTGTGGATCGTCGTTTCCGGTATCAGGCATGGATGCACCGCTTCAGGCGTTGTCGTGGCTTTTTCCCCTGCGCCACTATTTTATGTTGTACCAGGTCACGGTGTTCAATGGCTATCCTGTCATTGACGTCTGGTACCATCTCGTGGCGCTTGTTGCCTTCACGCTTCTTCCGTGGTTAGTTCTCCGTAAAGTCAAAAACGCAATGCTGAATGATGTCTATATTCCATAACATTAAACAATTCTTGACTGACGTGCTATATATATGGCGCCGGGAACTGATACAGGTTATACATGATGAGGGCGTACTGATATTCCTTGTCTTTGTTCCCCTGGGCTATCCTTTGCTCTATTCGTGGATTTATAATAATGAGGCAGTCCATGAGGTTCCTGTGGTTGTGGTTGATCATTCACACTCCCAGCTCTCACGCCAGTTTATCCGTGACTGTGATGCCACAGGAGAGGTGCGTGTGGCCTGTTTTGCCAATGACCTTGATGAGGCACGCTCAATCGTTAGCAGACAATTCGTCAAGGGTGTTTATCTCATCCCTGCCGATTTTGCCACACGTATTAACCGCGGAGAATCAGCCACCGTTAGTGTCTATTGTGACATGTCGGTAATGCTTATCTACAAGGCCATTTACCAAACGGCAGCGGTTGAGGCCGGACGCCTCGGAGCTGGTCTGAAAATCAGGAAATCGGGCAATTACACCAAGCGTGAGGATGCCGTCACCGTGCAACCCCTTGCTGTGGATGATGTGGCTATGTTCAATCCGTCGGGTGGCTATGGCTCGTGTTTATTGCCGGCGGTACTTTTACTTATTTTGCAGCAGACGCTTGCCCTCGGCATAGGCATGGCTGCCGGTACAGCCCGTGAGCGGCATCGCAACAAACAGCTTATCCCTGACAACGATCACCACTACAGTGGTCCCCTCCGCATTGCCTTTGGAAAATTACTTTGTTATGGTATGATAGCTGCTGTGACCAGTGCATACCTCTCAATGGCTATTCCTCGGATGTTCTCATTCCCGCAACTGGCCAGCGGCTGGACCTTGTTGTTCATGATGTTACCCTATGTTGTGGCTTGCATCTTTTTTGGTATGGCAGTCTCCTGTATTGTGCGCTATCGTGAGAACGTGATGCTCATTATGGTCTTCGTTTCTGTGCCACTGCTATTCCTCACCGGTGTGTCATGGCCTCAGACTAATATCCCCGGCTACTGGCAGGGTGTATCCTGGTTATTTCCCAGTACATTTGGTGTCCGTGCTTATGTGAGGGCTAACTCCATGGGTGCCACGATAGATCAGATACTGCCAGAGATACGCCTCCTCTGGATTCAGGCTGCCGCCTACTTTGGCTTTGCATGCTTTGTGTACTACCGTCAGCTCTGTAAGCTGAGGAAAGGCGAATAGAACGATAATTTTGACGATAGCAACAGTTTTTATTACAGACTTTGGACGTTGGCTTGCTGAGGAAGGCCAATAAATGAAGATTTCTATTTTCCTTCGTTAATCAGTTTCCATTCACGCGG
>ONKB01000138.1 GCA_900318305.1 uncultured Prevotellaceae bacterium
AAAAAATAAACAATCATGATTTCATTATTATTAGCAGCAGAAGCTGCTGCAGGAATTGGAAAATTAGGCGCTGGTATCGGCGCAGGTCTCGCAGCAATTGGCGCAGGTTTAGGTATCGGTAAAATCGGTGGTAGCGCAATGGATGCAATGGCTCGCCAACCGGAAGTGATTAACAAACTACTGGTTAACCTGTTAATAGCATCTGCCCTCATTGAAGGTGTTGCCCTTTTTGCTGTCGTTGTAGCTTTTATGTGTATTTAACAAACACCTTTAGCAGCTATTTATGGAATTATTGATGCCCAGCACCGGCTTGCTTTTCTGGATGACATTAGTCTTCCTGATTGTACTGGTAATCATGTGGCGCTTTGGATTTCCTGCCATTTCCAAGATGGTCATAGAAAGGAAGAAATTCATTGACGAGAGTCTCCAACAGGCCTATCAGGCAAGAGAGAAACTGGCCAGCATCCAGAAAGAAAGCGACACTATCCTACAAGAAGCCAGAGAGAAACAAGCCATCATCCTCAACGAGGCAAAAGCAACCCACGATGCAATCATAGCCAAGGCCAAGGATGAAGCCCGTGAGGAAGCCAACAAACTTATAGCCGAGGCAAAGAGTACCATCGAGAATGAGAAGCAAGCTGCCATTCGTGACATACGCTCCCAAATGGCTGACCTGTCCGTACAGATAGCTGAAAAAGTTGTCCGCCAGAAACTCAGTGAGGAAAATAATCAGATGCAGCTCATAGACCAGCTTCTTGACGAAGTTTCAACAGACAAAGAATAACAATGAATACCGGAGTTGTTTCAGTACGATATGCCCGTGCACTTCTGAAGGCCAGCATTGAGGCAAGACAGGAAACTCAGATACTCGAAGAGATGATAATGCTTCAGAAGAATCTCTGCGACATTCCCGAGCTACGTCAGATTATTGACAACCCGATGGTCCCATCCTCCCAGAAAGCTGACCTGTTACAATCCGCATGTGGTAAGAAAATCAGCATGTTGACACAGAACTTCATCTCACTCGTCTTCAATGAAGGCAGAGAGAAAGAATTCATGTCAATTGTCAAGTCCTACAACAAGCTCTACCGCCAGTCAAAAAACATGGTCGATGCAAGGCTAATCACCGCCGTCCCAGTCAAAAAAGAGACGAAAGACAAATTGCGTGCTAAAATCATGGAAAAAACCAGCGGCACAGTTGAGTTCAAGGCAGACATTTCCCCTGAGATTATTGGCGGATTCATTCTTGAGTATGATACTTACCGAATGGATGCCAGCATAAAGAAGAAACTTGATTCCATCAGGACACAACTCAAGAAATAACCAAAACCAAAACACTTAAGATAATCAAGATGTCAGATAAAATAAGACCAAGTGAAGTATCAGAGGTACTACTTCAAAAGCTAAAAGACATTGACGGTAAAATCGAATTTGACGAAATCGGCACCGTACTTACAGTTAATGACGGTGTAGCCCGCATCTACGGGTTAGACAACGCCGAGGCAAATGAACTTCTTGAATTCGAAGACGGCACGATGGCTATTGTGATGAACCTTGAAGAAGACAATGTAGGTTGTATTCTCCTGGGACATACCAGTAACATTAAAGAAGGAATGAAAGTGAAGCGTACCAAACGCATCGCATCCATCCTTGTAAACGACAATATGCTTGGCAGGGTCATCAATCCGTTAGGACAGCCCATAGACGGCAAAGGCGACATTGATTTCAGCGAATCCTTTGAGATGCCTCTTGACCGCAAGGCTCCTGGTGTGATTTACCGCCAGCCCGTAAAGCAACCTTTACAGACAGGCATCAAGGCCGTTGACTCCATGATTCCTATTGGACGAGGACAGCGTGAGTTGATTATCGGTGACCGCCAGACAGGCAAGACAGCCATCGCCATTGACACAATCATCAACCAGAAATCATTCTACGAACAAGGCAAACCGGTTTACTGTATATATGTAGCTATCGGTCAGAAGGCGTCAACTGTTGCTGCACTTGTAAGCACCCTGAAAGAACATGGAGCCTTACCATACACCATCATCGTTGCAGCAACGGCCAGTGACCCTGCCGCCATGCAGTATTATGCTCCTTTTGCCGGTGCTGCCATAGGAGAGTACTTCCGCGACAGAGGCGAGCATGCATTAGTTGTTTATGACGACCTATCCAAACAAGCTGTTGCATATCGCGAAGTGTCACTTATATTACGCCGTCCGTCTGGACGTGAAGCATATCCCGGCGATGTCTTCTACCTACACTCACGCCTCCTGGAAAGGGCTGCAAAAATCAACGAGCAGCAAGAGGTGGCAGAACAAATGAACGACCTGCCGAATTGCCTGAAAGGACATGTCAAGGGAGGAGGCTCTTTAACTGCCCTGCCAATTATCGAGACACAGGCAGGCGATGTATCTGCATATATCCCCACAAATGTGATATCCATCACGGACGGACAGATTTACCTGGAAACCGACCTGTTCAACCAGGGATTCCGCCCAGCCATCAATGTCGGCATCTCAGTATCACGTGTAGGTGGTTCCGCTCAAATTAAATCAATGAAGAAAGTAGCCGGAACTCTCAAGATTGACCAGGCGCAGTACCGTGAGTTAGAGTCTTTCTCTAAGTTTTCCAGTGACATGGATGCCGTTACAGCTATGACGCTGGACCGTGGCCGTAAAAACAACCAGCTTCTGATTCAACCCCAGTATTCACCAATGCCTGTTGGAGAGCAAGTGGCTATTCTGTATTGCGGAACAAAAGGCCTTATGTCCTCTATACCATTAGGGAAAGTCCGTGAATGCCAGGATCTTTTCCTGGACATCATGAGAAGCAAGCATCAAGATGTACTTGATTTGCTCGGCGATGGTAAGATTGATGACAACGCAACAGCCGTTATTGAAGAAACCATGGGAAGTATTGCTGGTCAATACAAACAATAAAATAGCATATGGCTTCACTCAAAGAAATAAAAAATCGAATCGCATCCGTTCAAAGCACACGCAAGATTACGAGTGCAATGAAGATGGTGGCATCAAGCAAATTGCGTCATGCGCAAATACTGATTGAGAACATGCTGCCTTACGAAGGAATGCTTGAAACCATACTCAAGTCTTTCATAGCCGCACATTACAATGCCAAAGGCCGATTTGAGGAAAGACGTGAAGTCAGGCACGTAGTTCTTATTGTCTATGCGAGCAACACCTCATTGTGCGGAGGCTTCAATACTAATGTCATCAAATTGATGACAAGTACCGTTGAGGAATACAGGCGCAATAATATCAAGGTGACAATCTATCCAATTGGGCGTAAAGTATCTGAGAAGGTTAAGTCGCTAGGATATCCATCAAGTGGCAATTATCAGCAACTCGCTGATAATCCACAATATCAGACCTGTATAGAGATTGGAGAAGAGCTTGGGCAGAAATTCATCCTTGGTGAAATCGACAGGGTTGAACTCATCTACCACCATTTTAAGAGCGCCGGTTCTCAAATACTCACCAAGAAAAGGCTGTTCCCGATAGACCTTGAAGAAGCGATGAATTATGACCACACGCGCGACCTGAAGCATGTTATCACCGATGAACATGTTCAGGAGTACCTCAAAGAACAAGGCGGACACCGTGCCCTGTCAGGCGAAAAGTCAAAGTCCGAGATTAAGGTATACAACGACAATTTCATTATTGAGCCCGACACGGAAAGCTTATTCCTGGCACTTGTACCCAAATACATCAATCTGATGATATATACCGCATTGCTTGACAGCAATGCCTCCGAACATGCGGCACGTATGGTTGCTATGCAAACAGCCACTGACAATGCAGACGAACTATTGCATGACCTGACATTATCATACAACAAGACACGTCAGGCAGCAATTACGACAGAATTATTAGACATAATGGGAGGTTCCTTCCAATAAAAGACAAAGAGCTATCGACCCCATACAGATACTTGAAAACAAATTAAAGCTACGCAGGCAGACAAATGCTTTTGCAATGCATTACGGATTAATCTTCGGATTTATCTGGTGTATCTCGTTCGTATTGCTTGTATCTAAGGATCCTGCCATGAAATCATTTTTCTCCATCTTATTCTTGTCATTACCTTTCATTGGGTTCTATCTGGCTCACAGATTCAAGACAAGCGTTCAATATGACGGAGACGTAACTTATCTCAGGGGATTGAGTTTCAGCATATTGTTTTATCTCTATGCCACAGCCATTTTGGCCATTACAGTCTATCTTTACTTTCAGTTTCTGGACAAAGGAGACTTTATCCGACAGAACTTAGCGCTACTTTCACAACCCGAAGTAAAAGCCATCCTTGAAGGTCCTGAGATGAAAAACAGCGGGATAACCATTACTGACCTTGAAGCCGCCATAAAAAGCATCAATCCAATGACAGCAACTGCTGCCATCATAAATATTAATGTATTATTGTCACTTCCTCTGGCATTAATCACAGCATTCTTTACTGTAACCAAACAGAAAACAAATTAAAACACAAGACTATGGATATATCTGTTGTTGTTCCTCTATTTAATGAAGAAGAGAGTTTAGAAGAACTTCATGACTGGATTAAAAGAGTCTGTACTGAGAATAGTCTGTCATACGAAATTGTCTTCGTCGATGACGGCAGTACCGATTCTTCATGGAAGATTATAGAAAAGATGTCCAAAGAAGACAATCAAGTAAAAGGATTGAGATTCCGCAGGAACTACGGGAAATCTGCCGGCTTATATTGTGGTTTTGAGAAAGTTCAAGGTGATGTTGTCATTACCATGGATGCCGACTTGCAAGATTCTCCCGACGAGATTCCTGGACTATATAAGATGATTACCGAGGAAGGCTATGACTTGGTATCGGGATATAAGAAGAAACGCTATGACCCCCTGTCAAAGACCATTCCCACAAAACTATTCAACGCCACAGCCAGGAAAGTTTCAGGCATTCATAACCTGCACGACTTTAACTGCGGCTTGAAGGCATACCGCAAAGATGTCGTCAAAAACATAGAGGTCTATGGTGAAATGCATCGCTACATCCCCTACCTTGCCAAAAATGCCGGTTTCAGCAAAATCGGTGAAAAAATTGTTCACCATCAGGCACGCAAATATGGCTCCACAAAATTTGGCGGATGGAATCGTTTCTTCAACGGATACCTTGATTTGCTGTCACTCTGGTTTCTTGGAACCTTCGGCCGCAAGCCCATGCATGTCTTCGGTTTCTTAGGAACTCTCATGTTCTTCATCGGATTTATCGCCATACTCATTGTTGGCGGAATCAAGATATATGCCTTGTCAAACGGCATCAAGGCCCCGTTAGTTACAAATTCTCCGTATTTCTACATCGCTTTAACCATGATGTTACTGGGAACTCAGTTATTCCTTGCGGGATTTATCGGTGAACTCGTGAGCAGAAACGCACACGGAAGAAATAGCTATCTCATAGAACATGAGATCTAAATACACTTCCATACATCTGCTTATTCTTTGGTGTGCTGCAGCATTATTTGCAAGTTGCAGCAACACCGATTGTCCATTGAACAACGTGGTACGCTGCTACTATACCATCTACTCATCTCAGCAAGGCGCACCAGTTACTTGCAACGATACCCTTTCCGTATATGCGGCCGACACGACACTACTCAACAAAGCTGTCAAGTTTGCATCTTTCAACTTGCCCATGAGCTATGCTCTTTCCACAGACACGCTGACGTTCCTGTTCAAGTCGAATCAAGGCATAAATACCACCAAGGTGTATGTATCCCATACCAACAGGGCATATTTCGTTTCGCTTGATTGTCCAACAACATATTTCCACAACATAACAGACATCAAGTACACCACTGGCAATACTGCTCCCACTATAGACAGTATCGTCATCATCAAACCAGAAGTAAACTATGAACGAACAGAAAACATTAGGATTTATTTGTCTGATTTTTAGTTTATTTCTCGTTAGTCAAAACTGTCTGGCCCAAGATCAGAACAATCCACAACCGGAACAAAGACAACGTGGAATTCAGTATGTTGAGCCCACTGTTCACCAGACCAAGGACATAAAATTCTTTGAGGGAATGGCTGTGGGTGTTGACGTTGTCGGAGCTGTCATGTACAAGCTTGCCTATTATGGCCAACTCGAGGGACAATTGCGAATTAATCTCAAAGAGACTTACTTCCCCGTCGCAGAGTTAGGTATAGGCCATAGCGACCATACCGATGAAGAGACCCTCTTGCATTTCAAGACCAATTCTCCATACATACGAGTTGGTTGCGACATGAATTTCAACAAAGACAAGAAAAGTAAAAACCGCATTTATTGTGGTTTGCGTTATGCCTTTACTTCATGTAAATTCGATTTAAGCGGCATTGACCAGGTTGATCCTGTATGGAAAACCGTTGTTCCCTTCTCCTATAAAGGCATGAACACGACTGCTTCTTGGATAGAGTTGGTTTTTGGGTTGGAGGCAAAAATATACAAGACCTTCCATATCGGATGGTCAGCACGCTATAAAATGCGTATTTCACAAAGCACTCCCGAACTTGGTGAAGCATGGTATCTCCCAGGCTTTGGCAAGAATGACACACATAACTTTGGAGCAACATTCAATCTCATATTCGATATCTAAGCATTCAACATGAGCCACAAACGTATCATTCCGGCATGTATCGCCCTGCTCATTGTTGCGATATGTGGATATCTGTATCTCACAAAGTCCACTTCCCCCGTTTTCTATAAAAACAGCGGTTTTATATTTGGAACACAATACCATATTACTTATGAATATACCCAGGATTTGGATAGTCAGATAATCGGACACCTGAATCAAGTGGACAATAGCCTGTCAGCTTTCAATACACGAAGTACCCTGAGCCTTGTCAACAAAAATGAGAATATCACTCTTGACCAAATGACTGAGGATGTCCTCCAACTAGCCCTGTCGGTATCTAAGCTCACAGAAGGCGCATTTGACATTACTATTGCGCCACTTGTCAACGCCTATGGATTCGGTTTTGAGAACGCCGGGCATATCACCCCAGGACAAATTGACTCCTTGAAAAGCATTGTCGGCTACAAGAATATCACCATAAATAATCACCATTTAATAAAAACATCACCCAACATCATACTTGACTGTGGTGGCATTGCTAAAGGATATGCGTGCGATGTCATAGCAAAATACCTGGACAATCTGAATATTAACAATTACCTTGTTGAGATTGGAGGCGAGATTCGTGCCAAGGGAAAGAACAAATCTAATGAAACCTGGAAGATTGGTATTTCCAATCCTCAGGAAGACTCCACAAATACGGTACCACAGAATTCTGTTGCCATCATCAAGATATCCGACACTGGTATTGCCACCAGTGGGAATTATCGCAATTTCTATTATCGGGAAGGCAAAAAATATGCCCATATTATTGATCCGCGGACAGGTGCGCCCTCTGAAAGCACCATACTCTCCGCAACTGTCATTGCCCCCACATGTGCAGAAGCCGATGCATACGCAACAGCATTCATGGTACTCGGGTTAGAGAAGTCAAAAGAAATACTTTCCAGGCAACAGCACCTGATTGTCTATTTCATTTATACCGGCGACGACGGGCAGTATCAGATTTGGACTAACAACAAAACAGACAATTCATAATGCAACAAGAATCTATCCAGCGGATTCAAGCCTTGAATATTATTGAACGCCTCTGTTCTCTTCCTTTATTCATGGGTATCAGTCATTCCGACATGGAGAAAATCATCGGCTCCGTACGATTTCATTTCCTGAAATTCCCCAAATTCAAAACCATCTGCAATATCCACGAAGTTAATAACTCCATATATTTCCTGCTAAACGGCACTATAGAGGTCACCCGGATGGATGACAGCAATACGATTGAGTTCTTTGAATATCTCCAAGGTCCCGCAATCATTGGCGCCGACGTACTGTTTGGCATTTCTCATGCCCACCTCTACAACTACAAAGCCAAGACCGATTGTCAATTTGTTGTCTTGAGCAAGAAAGAGATTACCTCGCAATTGCTCAATTATGAGATTTTCCGCCTTAATCTCCTCAATCACATCAGTCTTGTTGCCCAGCGAAGGACACGAATGTTGCATGAACCTCTCAGCCCTGACCTGACCCAGCGTTTCATACAATTCATAAAGCACAATACCCTCTACCCCGCCGGTTACAAGAAAATAAAATGCAAGCAGTCGGATTTAGGTACCGCATTGCTTTCCAACGTCAAGAATATCTGCACCATGTTCAGGAACTTGGAAAACAAACAACTCATCAAGACTTCACGCGGACAGATTATTGTTCCCAGTTTACAAGACTTACTTTAACACCACTCTATCCCGCAAAGCGTTTGTATTCTTTTGCCATAAAAACTATAATAATCCTTAAAAAACCTTATCTTTGGCAATTATATCCCATACTATCCAGCCATTTACCATATTTTTTGTGTAAGTTTGCATCATAATTAAATAAGACATGAAATCTACATATATTAGCCGTTTGTTCTACATTCTGTTGCTCATAACTGTATGTGCAGGCATTCCTGTAAACACCATTAGCGGCACAACGCTTCCCAGCAACAGCATGACCTCCAAGAAAGCCCAAACAAAGAAAGTCAAAAAGGCAAAGGAAATCAAGGTGAAGAGAACAAATGGCAATGAACGTGAAACGACATTAAAAGACATGTATTTGTTTGGTGTTGCACGGAATTATCGCGACTCTATTACATACATGACAAACATCGCCCCAATCCACAAAATTGTATGCGACAAAGCAACGGGCTTTATTGACGGATTAAATCTTTACACCGATCAGCTTGAGTCATTTCTGCTTAAGGAAGGGCATTCTGGTTATATCTGTGCCACCTATTATGCCAAAAGCATGAAGAAAGCCGAAAAGCTCTATATCAAACTCAGGAAAAAGATAAACAAAGCCAAATTCACCCACGTTGAACCACTTGGTAATTTCATGTATCAATTTGTATCACCCGAAAACATTTATCGTAATATCATCAATACTGATGACAACGATGAAAACAACCCTGAGGATACAACCGAAAACAATTAAAAACAATAAATTTTTCCACTTATGATAATTGCTGTTGATTTTGACGGAACAATAGTAGAGCACCGTTTTCCTGAAATAGGTAAGGAACTTCCTTTCGCCACACAGACTCTAAGGCAGCTTATCAATGACGGTCACCGTCTCGTATTATGGACCAACCGCCAGGGACAGGAGTTAGACGATGCCATTGCTTGGTGTCGTGAGCGTGGCGTGGAGTTTTATGCCATTAACAAATGTTATCCCGAGGAAAACATCAATTACGACGAACCCCGCAAAATCAAGGTGGACATATTTATTGACGACAGGAATATCGGCGGCCTCCCTGAATGGGGAGTTATATACGAGCTCATCAATAAACGCATGACATATCAGGATTATCTCACCGAAGTCTTAGGCGGCGAAATCAGCAAGAAAAAGAAAAGACACTGGTGGAGTTGAGCAATTAAAACTCATTCTTTTATTTGAAATATCGAATCGTTTCGTGGTATTATCTCCGATGACTTACCAGTGAAACGATTTCGTTTTTGTGATTTCACAGGTGTAGAGATAACCGGCATCTGATTTACACCACCTGACACTGGGAGCGGTCTGCCTTTTATACCTCTTTTGAATTGGCTCCAGCGAGCCATGATGTTATTGACATAATTATACGTCTCCGACCCTATCATATAGCCGTTTTTGACAACAGCGTCTTTGTAAAATCTCGGTTCACTCAAATGGAGCACATAGTAGCTTACCACTTGCCACGACTGCGGATTCTGATGATGTTTCTTAGCCAAGGCCATCGCATCGCGAATATGGCGTGAGCCACCATTATATGCCGCCAGTACAAATTTTGTACGTTCCGTTGGATTCTTTATATCGGCAAACTGCTGCTGGAGGATTTTCAGATATCTCGCCGAGGCATTAATATTCACTTCTGGTTCAAACAAGGAAGCTACTGACACCCCCAATTGTTTTGCTGTACCTGGCATTATCTGCATCAAGCCTCTTGCCCCAGCCCATGATACAGCATTTGGGTCAAATGCCGATTCCTGATAACACAGAGCCGCCAATAGTCGCCAGTCCCATCCGCAGATAGTAGCTGCTTTTGCCAGCAAACCGTCATAAGGCGACAATTCCCCCTTGTGTACAGGCACATAAGGTTTCAACTTCGGTGAGTGGATTACACGAGGCTTCGACAACAAGTCCTTCATATATGCACTTAACTCACGTCTTAAACTCGAAGAATACCATTCATCCAGGCTTTCAGCCAATTCCGGAGATGATTTCCTTACTGCCCATGAAGCATTCAGCGTATCTGACACAGCACCTACACAAAGGAAGCCCTTTTGTTGGATTAAAGCCGTAGGCAGTTCATAAGCAATCAGATCCACCTTGGAAGTTCTCAATTGATTGAACAATTCAGCTGTGTCTTTAGCTATCTCCATACGAATACGCACACCATGTGCATTGGCATAGTTCTCCACCAGAAGATATTCTATACCCAAATCCATGTTACGGTATTGGAAATAACTTTCAGGACCACTTATCGTCACAGCAATCAATTCCCCCGACTCCTCTATGTCCGGCAAATCATACACATTCCCCGAATCAGGCTTCACATCTTCATCAAATCCTCTTGCAGGCTGCTTCGGCGAGCATGAGAGAATGCCCGAAACAACAGGAAGCAATAAAAATATGTGAAGAACATGCCTCATACTATAATTCCGACGCAAAAAATATTGTGTATGCAAAGACTATTTTGTATTTTCGCCACAAAATTAGAAATAATAATCCTTATAATTATGGTAAAACACGTTGTACTTTTCAAAATCAAGGAAGAAATACCCCAGGACGAAAAACAAATAATCATGACAACATTTAAGGAAGGTATCATGGCTCTTCCTGATATCATACCTTGCATCAAGTCCATTAATGTAGGATTCAACATCAACCCCGACGAGCAATGGGACATCTGTCTTGACAGCACCTTTGACACCCTTGACGATGCAAGATTTTACAGCACTCATCCTTCTCATGTTGCCGTTGCAGGAAAACTCAAACCCCATCTTGCAGGACGTTCATGCGTTGACTTCAACATATAGACTCATTTCCAGCGCGAGATACTTGCTTCTAATTCAATAAAAAAAAGTAATTTTGCATATATAATTACAACCATAAACTATTAAAGAATGAAAGCATTTGTTTTTCCCGGTCAGGGAGCACAGTTCGTAGGTATGGGTAAAGACCTCTACGATACCAATCCTAAAGCAAAGGAATTATTTGACAAGGCAAACGAAATCTTAGGATACAGCATCACCGATATCATGTTCTCAGGAACAGATGAAGACCTGAGACAAACCAAGGTTACCCAACCTGCGGTTTTCCTCCATTCTGTCATTAGCGCTTTGTGCGCAAGTGAAAAGGCACAGTTCGACATGGTAGGCGGTCATTCTCTGGGCGAGTTTTCTGCTCTTGTCGTTGCAGGCGCATTATCCTTTGAAGATGGATTAAAACTGGTGTATGCTCGTGCCATGGCCATGCAGAAAGCATGTGAGAAAAAGCCTTCCACAATGGCAGCCATCATTGCATTGCCCGATGAGGCCGTGGAGCAAATATGTGCAGAAGTAAGCACACCTGACAACATCGTTGTTCCAGCCAATTATAACAACCCAGGCCAGTTGGTTATCAGCG
This sequence comes from uncultured Prevotellaceae bacterium, assembly GCA_900318305.1. Lineage (GTDB taxonomy): Bacteria > Bacteroidota > Bacteroidia > Bacteroidales > Bacteroidaceae > UBA6382. The sequence continues at coordinate 11,755 of ONKB01000138.1, forward strand.
GAGATATTGATGCCATCAATACCGCATGTGCCAAGCTGACGGAAGCCGGTGCGAAGCGTGCACTTGTTCTGAAAGTAGGCGGTGCCTTCCATTCTCCTCTCATGCAACCTGCCAAAGACGAGTTGGAAAAAGCCATTAGCAACACCGAGTTCCACGCGCCTGTCGTTCCCGTTTACCAGAATGTAGATGCCAAGCCCCATACTAACCCCGAAGAGATTAAGGCTAATCTTATTGCCCAGCTCACCGCACCCGTCCGTTGGACAGCCGAGGTAACCAATATGGTTGCTGATGGTGCTACCGATTTTACCGAGTGTGGTCCTGGCAAGGCCCTTCAGGGCATGATTGCCAAGATATGCAAGGGTAACGAAGCTGTTACATTCCACGGCATGGAGGTTTAGTCTCTAAGTATCATCTCAGAGGAACGGAACAACATTTCTGTTCCTCTGTTTCTATATTTTCGCATGCGTACCATCATTTACCAAATCCTTCCCCGTCTCTTTGGAAACGACAATTGTCATTGCATTTCCAACGGCAGCATTACAGAGAACGGATGTGGTAAGATGAATGACATCACCACCAAGGCGTTGGAAGAAATAAAGAAGCTTGGTGTCAGCCATGTCTGGTACACAGGATTACTGGAGCATGCCACCCAAACCGATTACAGTTCATACGGCATCCCCAAGGATCATCCTGCGATGGTAAAAGGCATTGCCGGCTCACCTTATGCGGTAAAAGACTACTATGACATTGACCCCGATTTGGCATCAGCACCCACAAGGCGTTTCCGTGAATTCAGGAATCTTGTCAATCGCACCCATAGGGCAGGCCTCAAAGTCATCATGGATTTTGTCCCCAATCATGTAGCCCGGGAGTATTGTTCCGACAACACCCCTTTAGGAACAGCTCAATTCGGCGAACACGACAATACCAATGTCCATTTCTCCCCTGCCAATAATTTCTATTATCTTGATGCCCCTCTGCAATGTCAGTTTGACATGCAGGGCAATACCCCTGTCCCTTATCAGGAGTTTCCGGCAAAAGTAACTGGCAACGACTGTTTCACGCCCAGCCCCACGATAAACGACTGGTATGAAACTGTCAAACTCAATTATGGCGTTGATTACACCCATAACGGCAGCAAGCATTTTAGCCCCACTCCCGACACATGGGTTAAGATGAGAGACATTCTCCTCTTCTGGGCATCACAGGGCATTGACGGTTTCCGTTGTGACATGGCCGAGATGGTGCCTTGCGAGTTCTGGAGCTGGGTCATACCCGTCATTAAGGAAAAATATCCAGACATCCTGTTTATTGCCGAGGTGTACAATCCTCAACTTTACAGGGATTACATCTATCGCGGCCACTTTGATTATCTTTATGACAAGGTAGGTCTCTACGACACCCTACGCCATATTACCTGCGGCTATGCCCCGGCTTCGTCCATCACATCTTGTTGGCAAAGCATCGACGACATTATCGGACACATGCTGAATTTCCTTGAGAATCACGATGAGCAACGCATTGCCTCCCGTTTCTTTGCCGGTGATGGCAACAAAGCCCTGCCGGCACTCATCGTCAGCAGCTGCATTAACACCCAGCCTTTCATGCTGTATTGCGGGCAGGAATTAGGCGAAACAGGCATGGATGAAGAGGGATTCAGTGGTTTAGACGGACGTACTACTATTTTTGACTATTGGTCAGTAAAGACCATCCGTGAATGGCGTGCAGGGGGAAATTTCGATGACAGCCGCATTTCAGCATCCTCCCGGAATCTCTTGCAACGCTATCGTACAGTCCTCAACCTCTCAAAAAACGAGAAGGCATTAAGCATGGGCCGTTTTTTTGACCTCATGTATGTCAACACCGACAACCCCCAATTCAACCCCGACAACACCTATGCCTTCATTCGTTCATATCAGAACGAGCATATACTCATTGCCGTCAATTTTGACAGCCATGATGTCACCCAGGTCATCAATATTCCACAGCTCGCATTCGACACCATGGGTATAGCCAGAACTGTCTATGCAGCCGTTGACTTACTGACAGGAGACACCTGCGACATAGACCTTACCCAACAGATGTCATGCAAGGTAAACATCCCTGCCTACAGCAGTATTATATTGAAATTCAAATAAATAAATAATTAATCAAGAATATGAAACATTCTATCCTACTCTCTCTTTTACTTATCGTTCTGTCAGCCTTAACATGTAAGGCACAGATTAGTTTTGATGTGGAACCTTTGAAGCACAAGAAAGCTAAATCTGGTAAAAAACAATTCCTGAAAAAGGTCGACAACACAGTATTAAGTTTTGCCAACAAGACATCTTTTGACCCCAATTATGTCACCCGTCCCGAGAAGAAATGGAAAGTAACCCTCTACGGCTCCGAAACCTACAGTACATATCGGCTCCGTATTCCCTGCCCCGACATAAGGGAGGATATTTTAGCCGCTTTGAAACATTCGGGATACGCTACCGATGATATCAACTTCAATGACATGCCCGGATACAAGAAACTGTCCACCTATGACTTAGACCTTTATTCCAGCAAGCAAGCCATTCAGTTAGGTCTTCATTACATGGGCTTAGGTGTCAAATACTCCTTCAATCTCAACAAGGGCCATAACAGGCAAATCAGCATTGAGTATCTCGGCGCACGCTTCGGCGGCTATCTGGATTACCACCATACCACACGGATGAAGGGTAACATGTATGATGCATCAGCTGGTGCACTCGATGCCCTGCTGAATAGAATTTACCATTCAATGGATAACACCATCCCGGAATACAACCCATCAGAACTTATCAAAGAGAATACCAAGAAGATTGCGCCTCAGTTCAACAATCAGACAATTCTTCACGCCCAGGTCCACTACATTTTCAACTATCGCAAGTTCTCCTATGCTGCGGCAAAGACAGCCAACAGGATACAGAAGCGCAGCGCCGGCAGTTGTATCGCCCTGGCAGACTATTACCAGAACCGTGCATACTTTGACCAGTCCATCATGATTAATGACGGGGAGCGGTTCCGCACCAACAAGCTGGCTTTGGGTTTCGGCTATGGATATAACTGGACGCCTAATCGTGGCAAGCTGCTTGTGCATGCTTCCTTTATTCCTTCCATTAATGTCTTGTGCCATTCCGTGTACAAGAGAAGCGAATTGACTGAGGAGCAATTCAACAAAGACAAGCTGGAATATGAAAACGAATCTGGTCCGGGTTCATATATATATCAGACATACGATGACGCCAAGAAGGCATACAGCGCCTTCGACAAAAGGGTCACCAATTGCATCAAGGATGATACCAAGTTAGCTCTCAATTGCACAGGCCGGCTTTCTGTCATCTATAACATCAACAAGGAGATAGTTGCAGGCATCTTCGGCTCAATGCAGTACTCCCACCATGCCAATCAGCATGACTACTACATCAAGGAATTAAACACCAATGTATTGGCCTTTGTAGGTTATCGGTTCTGAGTTGTAGGCAGACACATGCGACATCGTTGGCTGCACACAGCCACGTCAACCCTGGAAAATACATCAACTATTCTGCCACAAATTGATGTTTTTTTCAAGCCATAGCATTAAAAATAAACATCTTTTATTACTTTTGTGATATTGTAATTCACTTTAAAAAATTCAGTATATGATCGTTGGTATTCCAAGGGAGATTAAGAACAATGAGAACAGAGTGGGCATGACACCTTCAGGTGTAGCCGAGTTAGTACGTCACGGACATCAGGTGCTTGTACAGCATACTGCCGGAGAAGGCAGCGGGTTCAGCGATGAATCCTATGTTAGTGTTGGGGCAAAGATATTGCCTTCCATAGAAGATGTCTATGCACAGGCCGACATGATTGTCAAGGTTAAGGAACCCATCGAACCAGAATATTCTCTGGTGCGTAAGGGGCAGGTACTCTTTACCTACTTCCATTTTGCCTGTGAGGAAGAGCTGACACACGCCATGCTCAAAAGTGGTGCCACATGCATAGCCTATGAAACCGTAGAGCGTGATGACCGTTCTCTGCCGCTGCTCATCCCTATGAGTGAGGTGGCTGGGCGCATGGCTGCCCAGAACGGAGCATACTATCTCCAGAAGACCAAAGGAGGCAAAGGCAAACTGATGGCAGGTGTGCCTGGAGTAAAACCAGCCAAGGTATTGGTATTAGGTGGCGGAACCGTAGGTGAGGCTGCCGCACGTATTGCCGCAGGCATGGGAGCAGATGTCACCATCACCGATGTGTCTCTGCCACGTCTGAAAAGCCTTGCCGCCGAACTGCCTGCCAACGTTCATACACTCTATAGTTCAGAGCACAACATCCGTCAGGAGCTGCCTACAGTAGATATCGTTATCGGTTCTGTACTTATTCCCGGTGACGCAGCACCCAAACTCATCACCAAGGACATGCTCAAACTGATGGAAAAGGGAACCGTTCTTGTTGACGTTGCCATTGACCAGGGCGGGTGTTTTGAGACCTCACATCCCACTACCCACAGCGACCCTGTTTATACCATCGATGGTATAGTACACTACGCCGTAGCCAATATCCCCGGAGCTGTTCCCAACACTTCAACAATAGCCCTTACCAACGCCACCCTTCGCTATGCCGTTGCCTTAGCCGACAAAGGCTGGAAGCAGGCATGTCGTGAGGATCGTTCTCTGGCACGGGGCGTCAACATGACCGACGGGAAGTGTACCTTTGAGGCCGTCGCCAAAGTATGGGGACTGGATTACACTCCGCTCAGCTTATAGTAGTACCAATAAACACCCAGGAGTGCAGGTCATAAAACGAGACCACTCTCTATCCTTTTCCTTCTGTGGGCTGTTTTGGCTGGCCAGGTCATTTGGGCAGAAAATGTCATCAACATTGACTCCCCGTCCAATGCAGTCACACAGATGAAAAAAA
>ONKB01000038.1 GCA_900318305.1 uncultured Prevotellaceae bacterium
CAGGTTGTCAGCTGGCATGACACTAAGAAAAGTTACCTCAAACTAATCATTGCCTCATTACTTGAACCTTTCATATATCATCCTCTGATTACCTTCTGCTCAAATACAGGTTACTGGAAATTCCTGATGAACACTACTGCAATCTGGAAGCCTATGCAGCGTAAAGGTGTTAAAAAGAAAGAGTAATTCTCAAAAACAAAACCCTATCATGTTAGAAAAAGATTTCAGAGTATCAGTCAAGTCTTTCTGCCTCATAGCTGTTTTCTGCTTTGCAAGCATCACTCTTGCTGAAGCACAGCGCCTTCCGTCATTTTACAGTTCACGCGCCGAAAAGTTTATCAGCAGTAATGCATGGGAAGCGGCCAAACGTGAAATAGACACAGGAATGAAAACCTGGCCCGAAGATCCCAACTTGCGCTATCTTAACGGATGTTACTATTATGCCATGGGTGACTTGAAAAGAGCTCGCTATAATCTGGTCAAGGCCATTCAGGCAAATGATCAGCACAGTAAAGCCAGAAGAAAACTCGTTGACGTTGAGGATGATTCCAAACACTACTCCAGTGCAATTTGCTATATCAATGAGTTGCTTGAACTCCAGCCTTATGACAAAGATTTATGGCGACGAAAGATAGGACTCTATAAAAAGTCTGGAAATCAGACAGAAGCCGATGATGCCTTAGAGCGGTTATCACGAATATACCCCAACGATTCCATTATCCGCAAAGACCTGAGAATCAGACACCGGGAGAATTCAAACCGGCTCTTACGGCAAAACCGACTGGAAGAGAATGCCCAGAATTTGGAAAGATGGATAGAGCTTGATTCACATAATCTGAGCTATTATATTGAACTCTTCAGTATCTATCATCGCATGGGAGAGTTTGACCATGCCATTGGCATAGCCAACCGGGGGTTGTCTGTATTTCCCCATAATGCAGAATTGTCCAACAGGCTTATCGGACTCCTTTCTGAAATGGGATTATACACACAGGCACTGAATGCCGCCCATCAATACGCCCCCAACAGTCCGACATACAGATACATTTTGAAAGAAGTTGCCAACAATGCACGCCTCAACGACCCTTACGAGGCTAATGGACGGCTCTACGCCGAAACAAAAGACCAGGATGCACTCAACTACATGTTGAATACTTCCCTGACAAGATGTTATTATGATGACGCCCGTTACTATCTTCATGAGGCCATGCTCAAGGAAGGGCGAACCACATCACTTTTAATGAAGCAGTATTCCTTGGAAAAACACTTGGGAAATGAAACCGAGTCAAGGAAAATCTTACAGGAACTTTATGAACATAATCCCACAGATGAGGAATTGATTGGTCAATATGCCAATATGATGATTGCTCTAGGCAATAGCGACATGGCTCTACAACAATGGACTGATGCTAACAGACATTTACAGAAAGCCTACGAACTTATTTCCAAGGACAATGAGTCATGGCCAGCCATAGTATCTCAAAGAATAATCTGTCTGGGCAACATGGGAAAGCTTGAAGAAGCAGCCTCCTTATACCAGACAGCTGCTTCAACAGACCCTGACAACAAACTGCGATATGCCTCGGCATATGAGGATGTCGTTGCGATAAAACTCCATGCTTTAATAGAAGAGGAGTCGTATGAGGAAGCCCTTAAGGAAGCCGAGAAGCTGCTTGAGATTGTCCCCACCAGTCAGACCGCTTTGCGATGCTGCATCAACATGTGCCAAACACTAAAGAGAGAAGAAGCATTCAGGGATTATGCAAAAAGAGGATACGACGCTTATCCCGATGTTCCATATTTCATCATCAAGCAGGCTATTTCTTTGCAACATCAGAACCAAAATGCCAAAGCTCTATCCTTGATACATCCTCAAAAGTCCAAGGAGAAATTCCAACTTCCACAATTCTCTACAGCATATTCTGGCATCTCACAGGAATGGGCAGGCGAATTACTAAAACAACGTCTCCCAGACATGGCTTTGGCAATCATTGATTCAGCACTGATATATGATCCCAACAATAAAGAACTGCTTTATAGCAAAGGACTGGCTTATGAACAGTTAAAAAACTTTGAGAAAGCCTATGCCTACCAGTCAAAATACTACAACCCAAGTAATGCAGAACAGGCAGATTACTACCAGCACATGCGCTATCTGGGATTTCGCAGTTTCAAGAACAGGGTAGATGCCTCCTACACCAGTGCCTCCTTTGACTCAAGAAACAGTGAAATAGCTTCGAGCACTCACCTTTATACTGTTGCCAGTGTAAGTTACAGCCGGTTACAAAAAGACAACACTTATACAGGACAGCTCAGCTACAAAGGTATAGATGGTAGCCACATCGGCGACAACCATGAATCTGGAGGAATCGGGCTGGAACTGATGGCACAATGGGACCATACATTTGATTCGCACTGGAGCGGAATGGCAAATCTGTCTTACTCCACCAAATTCTTCAATAAAATCGGAGCAAACGTATCACTGGCCTATAGCATGTCAAGAGGATGGACACCATCTCTTCGTCTGGGTTACCGTCGTACTCCTGAAACCTACCTGTATTTCAGTTCAGCCGATTCCATATTGCTTCATCATGGGAAATACAATCTCTTCATCTTCACACCAGCCATTGAGAAATCATGGGAAAGGATTAAGACATTCCTGACAGTAGACCTCATGCTACTGAAAAGCAACTTATATTATAATGTCGGTATGAAAGGGAAATTATTTTTCAACGAGGACAACATCTCTTCTGTCTCGCTCGTCACAGGATTCGGTTCTTTTCCCGAGCTATCTTTCTTTGAGCAGACTGCCCTGCAGAATGTATCCCACACCAATGCCATGTTAGGATTTGACATACAATATCTTATCTCTAAGCACCTGTATGTGGGACTTTCTGGAAATTGGAACACATGCTATAATCCTTATCGTACAGCAGACATGAAACTCATTGATTCATATAGAAATATTTACAGTCTTTCCCTTCACCTACACACTGCATTTTAACATTTCCCCAACCAATGAAAAGAATAATTCTTTCCATAATAACCATTCTCGGGCCAGCATTGTTTTGTGCATGCAGTCAAGCCCAGACAGAAAGTGTTTTTGAATACAAAGAGATTTATCTTCCCAACGCCAAGAAACAGCAGAACCTCAACAACATCGATACTGACTGGGGAATATGGGGACACAATCTTTCACAAGTCTTACCGAAAAATCCCTCTCAGGAGATATATGCACAGCTTCCCAAGGGACGAGACAAAAGCCAGTTCTGTTTTTCTTCCCCCAAATTATACAAGTATATTGAAGATTATATTGAAGATAATTTTGGAGAAGACAATCCCCAGCGATTTGCCATACTCCCCAATGACAACCCACTTGTTTGCCAATGCATGCAGTGTACTGCTCATGGCAATACAGCCCACGATGCCTCTCCTACTGTATTAGGGTTGATAGAACGACTGGCAAAACGTTTTCCCAAGCATCTGTTTTTCACCTCATATTATCAAACCACCAAAAGCATTCCTGACAGAACTCTTCCCGACAACACAGGCGTACTTGTCAGTGCCATGTCATATCCCCTCTCATCAAAAGTCACTCCTCAGGAAGAAGAGTTCAAGACTCTGTTGAACACCTGGAGCAAACGGGTAAAACATGTCTATGTCTGGGACTATATCAACAATTTTGATGACTACTTCACTCCCTTCCCCGTCTTTGAGGTCATGCAACATAGGCTACGCCTGTATCATCAAATGGGCGTAAGTGGCATATTCCTGAACGGCAGCGGTGAAGATTACAGTTTATTCAGTGACATAAAACTCCATGTTCTTTCTCACCTTCTGGATAATCCCGATCAAGATTGGAAACCTCTTGTAAAAGATTATTGTCAGGATTCTTATCCTGTTACCGGCAATGTTATTGCCGATTTCATTATACGACAAGAGTCATGGACAAAACAAGCAGGAAAGTCTCTGCCTTTGTATGAAGGAGTCAGTCAGGCCGTAAACAAATATCTTCCCGTTCAAGATTTCATTGCATTTCATGACTCTTTACAAGACATGCTACCTCATACAGCCAAACAAGAGAAGAACAATGTTTCCCGTATGTATAAAGCCATGATGCTTCCTCGACTGGAAGTCAATCGCATCCTCGGAGACACCACTGCCTGCAGCTACATGTTGCAACAACTGGCAAGCCTTAACCATGAGGGTGTTCATGTATACAGCGAATCATGCTGGTCTTTAGACAACTATGTCAATGACTATACCTATATATGTAACCATGCTGAGGCTTTACAGGGAAAAAACCACCTTAAAGGGAAACAGTTAATTCCTCTGACACCCCTTGACGAAGAATACAATAGTCTCACAACTATAACTGATGGCCTTTTGGGACTGCCCTCCAACTATCATTGCGGACAACTCATATTTTCAACCAGTCCTGTACTTAAAATCGGTATTCCCCATATCATAGGAGCAAAGACATTGCGTATTTCCTTTATTCGAAACGTCTCCTTCCGTATAGCCTTCCCCGTACGAGTTACTCTCCGTGCAGGAAAGAGAACACTCGCCGCAACCCCCGTTATTGACAAAAATTGTCCTAACCGCGCCTTTGTGGACTTCAATATTCCTTCAGGAGCATACAAATCACTTATTTTAAACATCATGCGTAACGTTGACGTCCACTCAATGGCCATTGACGAAATAGAAGCCATTTAAGATGATGAAAAAAAACATATATTCCACCTTACTCATTTCCCTGCTTTTAATTCTGTCAGGATGCGAAAAGAAGCTCAAACAGGCTGAGGTCATCGTTGTCGATCCCGTCCGCCACTATTACCCCGTTATACAGGGTGACATTATGAACGTAACCTATGAAATTGAGAACATTTCTGACAATCCTCTTTTCATCAGGGAAATACAGACCACCTGTGGCTGCATCCTTCCCCGTGATGAACTGCCTCTTGTTATCTTGCCACATAAGAGAGGAAGTATCAACATGGCGTTCAACAGTATCAAAAACACAGGCTATGCCCTCCATTACATCTGGTGCTATGGCAACTTTAAGGACAGCACATATGTAGAACTCCAGTTTGACACCAATGTCGTACCTCCTGCCGATTTTTCGCGCGATTACGAAGAACTATGGCAACATCAGAAAAGTAGCCCGGTTACCGTTAACAATTTTGTAGATGGTCTCTCCCACCAAAAAGGCTACTACACTGATAATTAGGATTAATAGCATCCAAGCTATGACGTTAACAAGCCTAAGAGTACAACTATGCAACAGGTAAGAGGCCTCTTACCTGTTTTCATCGGGAGGTAATAATGATTATTGCCTGCTAATGATTGGGATAGTCAAATCATAGAAGAACAAGAGGATTTTCGACAACTTCCTGAACCCTTAAACTATCAAAAACAGCACCTCTCTCTTGAGGAGAGCCATTATGTTATTGACTTATAGCAACTTAATATTTTCTCTCCCTTGAG
>ONKB01000043.1 GCA_900318305.1 uncultured Prevotellaceae bacterium
AAACTTTTCATGGAACACCGGGAAATTTTTGCTGGAACCTCGGAAAATTTTTTCTGGAGCTGGCAGATTTTTTTTGTGGTTCTGGCAATAAAATTTGCGCCCTGTTATAGTGTATGGCGTAACTGCCTGGAAAATCAGTGAGAAAGACCATGGAAACGGCCCAAAAATGGATGCAAAATGAGCATCCGTTTTTAAGGCTTGAAAATACTACAAAAGCCCGATTTTGTCCATTTTTGTACTTTAAAGTACCAAAAAGGACAAAAAATGTTTGATGTTTTTCGGCTGCTGGAATAAGATGATAATGATAAAAACAGATTCTTAACTCAATACGCTACATGAGGAATTATAATTGAGTGGCTGTGAGTTCTGCTATCTTCATTTCAAGCTCACATTCAGCCTGGAGCTGCTGTTCGCGCATATCATGTCCCCAGTGTATTTCCTGCAGATAGGTTATGATATTTATCTGACCATAAAGGAGAGATTTTTTCAATAATGGGGTGTTGTCGTAGTGACTGAATGTCCGTGTGTAGTTAGCCACAGTGGTTTGGAGGTTAAGGGCTTCGTTATACAGATTACGTAGGTGTGTGATAGTTTCTTGCCTGGTGTTGTCTAACTCCAGCCTGGCCGCTTCTACCTGCTGTTTATGGGCTTTGATGCGTTTCCTGGCATTCCAGAAAGGAACGGATATGCCGATTTTGACGCCTTGATAGTGCTCTTCCCTGGTTTTCTCACTGGCATAGCCAACATTGAGGTGAGGTAGCCATTGGTTTTTGCTGACCTTGAATGCTTGCTCCTTTTCTCTCAAGGTGCCAAGGGCGAGCAGATACTCTGGATGTGCATTGACTTGACTGTTCAGCCATGTGTCAAAATCTGAGGGCAGGGGTGTGTGGAGGAATAGAGTGTCGTTAACACAGATGTCCTGATTGCCGTTCATCTGTTTGAGTTCTGCCAGAAGTGATTGCCGCATGGCCTGATATTGCTTGTATTCGTTGATGAATACGACGGCGCTCTGTTCAGCTTTGTGATAGTCAATAGCAGTGGCTTCACCATTGTCGTATTGCTTCTTTATTGATGCCGCTACAACTTGGGCATCATCCTTGTCTTTTTTCAGATGGTGTATGAGGGCATTGCAGAATAGTATTTGTATGCACAATTGCTTTGCTTTAAGCAGGTATTGCTGCCGTTGGCTGAGATAGCGGGTGTCGGCGTTGTTGTTGAGTTGCCTGATGAGCTTGTGACGTTGAATATAGACTGTGGGAAATTCAAATTGCTGCGATGCGCTGAGATCGATACGGTTTCCTATAGAGTGGTTCCCCCACAGGTATCCTGTCTCGAGTGCCGGGCCTTCAAGGGAATTCATTGTCTTATTGATGGCTTTGTCGGCTATGTTTTGTTTTCTCAGGTTTTCCAACCGGCTACTGTTTGCCTCGATGGTCTTGAGAATAGAACTGAAATCGTTAGCGCTGCAACAGGTATAACTGGTGACAGCCAGCACTATTGTTAAATATGAATGATAGGGGAGTTTCATTGTTTGCAGGTTTGTTGAGTTTTCTTTCTGTTGATGTATCTTTCATAAATCAATGGCATGACGAAAATGTTGAGTACTGTTGACGAGAGCAGACCTCCCAATACCACTACGGCCATAGGGCTCTGTATCTCGTTTCCTGCCTTGTCTCCATTGAAGACAAGAGGAATGAGAGCGAGTGCTGATGTAAGTGCGGTCATAAGGATGGGATTGAGCCGGTCAACGGAGCCTTCGGTGATAATATCACGGATGGGTTTATCTTTCCATTCATGACCTATATACTGATATCTTGAAATCAGTAGGATGCTGTTTCTTGTCGCGATACCGAAAAGGGTGATGAAACCGATGATGCTTGGAATGCTGGCCGTTCCTGACGAAATGGCAATGGCAAGAACACCTCCAATCAAGGCTAAAGGAAGTCCTGCCATGATGACGCATGCAAGCGAGAGACTCTTGAACTCGCTGTAGAGAAGGAAAAATATAACTGCGAGGGCAAGTAGCGTAGCTGTCCATAGGGTGCGTGAGGCATTTTGCGCACTCTCAAACTGTCCGCCGTATTCTATCCGGTATCCTTCTGGAAGTATGATGGCGTTGTTTATTCTGCTTTGAATATCCCTGACGATGCTGCCTACATCTCTTCCCGAAATATTGGCAGCGATGACTAACTTGCGTTGTACGTTCTCACGGGTTATTTTATTGGGTCCTGTAGTCGATATAATCTCTGCAACTTCTTCCAGCGGAATTTTTGAGCCGTTGCCTGTATCTATAAGGCTGCGGCGTATACCGTCAATGTTGCCTGTATAATTGGAGTCGAGGCGAATCGTAAGATCATATAGCCGTTGTCCTTCGTAAATTTCTCCAATCTTTGCACCGCTGAATGCCGTACTGATATAATTGTTGAAGTTTTGCATGGTGATACCATATTGTGCCAAAGCCATACGGTTGGGACGGACAAGTAGCTGTGGCGTTTCAGAAATCTGGTCAATATTGATATCGACTAATCCTGGTATGCCTGTGATGGCTGATTTGATTTTCCTGCAGGTAAGCAGCATTTCGTTGAGGTCGGTGCCGAAGAGTTTGATGGCAATATTGGCTTGTGTTCCTGATAAAATATGATCTATGCGATGGCTTAGTGGCTGACCTATCGTACTGGCAATACCCGGAATGCTGCTTAACTGCTTACGGACGTCATCTACTATTTCTTTCTTGCTACGTTTTGTGGCGTCAAAATTCACGTCAATCTCAGAGGAATATGTGGTTTGTGAATGTTCATCCAGTTCACCTCTTCCGGTACGTCGCGTTGTACTTGATATTTCTGGCACATGGTGTATTCTCTCTTCAATGATATTGCCGATAGCATTGGTTTCGTGAAGCGACAGGCCGGGTTTGCATACGGTGTTAATGGTCAGTGAACCTTCGTTGAAATCAGGCAGGAATGCTGATCCGAAAGTGAAGAAGCAAACACAAGCCAAGACGAACAGAAGTCCTGTGCCTTGTAAGACCATACGAGAGTGGTTCATTGTCCATGATAATGCAGTTCTGTAACATCGTTGAATGGCTGAAGTGACAGCGTTGTCATGGTCTTGTCTGCTAAGATATTTCTCACTGGTGAGTATCTCTTTGCAAAACAGCGGCGTGACTGTCATGGCAATGACAAGTGACATGAACAGGGCAATAATGTATGCTATGCCCAGAGGTTTCAGCATCCTGCCCTCCATGCCGCTGAGAAAGAACATGGGCATAAATGCCACCATGACAATAAATGTGGCGTTCAGGATAGATGAGCGTATTTCCCTGGAACCGTCAAATACCACCTTGATGACTGGTTGCCGTAATGACGGGGATAACTGATGGTTCTGTCTCAAACGTTTATAGACATTCTCAACATCAATAATGGCATCATCCACAAGACTTCCTATGGCAATGCACATGCCACCCAAGGTCATTGTGTTTATTTCCATGCCAAGGAGATAAATGGCAATGAGTGAACCTAGAAGAGATAGCGGTATTGCTATGACAGAGATGACTGTTGTCCTGAAAGAGCCCAGGAACAGAAAGAGTATGATAATGACAAGAGTGGCTCCTCCGATGAGTGCGTGACCGACATTGTTAATGGAAGCCTCAATGAAGTCTGCTTGCCGGAAGACATCAGTATGCATCTCTATGTCATCGGGAAGAGTGTGTCGAATGGCGTTCAGGTTGGCTTCTATTTCCTCTGTAACCTTGAGAGTGTTGATATGAGGTTGTTTGGAAACAGATAGGATAACAGCCGGCCGGCTGTTCATGGAACCTTCGCCCATTTTGACAGCGTTGCCTATGGTGACGTCTGCCACGTCTGCTATGGTTATTGGGTTGCCGCCGGCACTACTCTTGATGAGAGTTCCGGCAAGCTGCTCAACATCGGCTGTCCTGCCGATGCCCCGCAAGGCATACTCATTGCCATAATCCCTGATAATGCCGCCTTCAGAATTTATGCTCATGTTGCTTACGGTATTGAACAGCTCGCTGTATGATACCTTATAGGCATCCATTAACTGTGGATGACATATAATCTGGTATTGCTTGATGTCCCCGCCTATGGCTGTAACCTGTGATACCCCTCCTGTGGCGAGAATAGTCGGCTTGATTATCCAGTCTGCCAAACTGCGCAGCTCTCTCATTGATGTGGCTGTATGAGCCTTTGTGCTGTCCTCTTTAACCTGAAGGGCTACAAAAAGAATCTCACCCATGACGCTGCTCGGAGGTGCCAGTTGGGGGGTAATGTTCTCAGGGAGTTCGTTGCTTAAGGAGACCATTTTTTCGCTTACAATCTGTCGGGCACGTGAGATATCCATTCCCCACTCAAACTCAACCCATACAAATGAAGTTCCGTATGCAGACGTAGAACGTACCCGTCTTACTTTTGTCGCTCCGTTTACAGCTGTCTCAATAGGAAATGTTACCAGTCTCTCAACCTCTTCCGTGGCCATGCTGTGACAATCGGTCATGATGACGACCGTGGGAGCGGTAAAATCGGGAAATACATCTATATCTAATTTGCTGGCGGAGAATATTCCTCCCGAGATAATCAGGATGACACCGATAATAATAGTCAGGCGGTTCCGTAAAGAGAAACCTATAATGTTGTCAATCATAGTGCTTGTGTTTTAATTCCTGCCTGTAGGGTCAATGATTATGTCCAGCGTGTGCATCGATTGTCCCGCTTGACTGCTGTAGCTTTACAAGAATGGCACCCCGGTTTACGATTCGCTCATTTCCCAGGAGCCCTTCGGTTATCTCTGTATCCTGCCCGTCGGTGCATCCTATGACGACTTGTCTTCTCTCAAACATCTCAGGTGTAATCTGGACAAAGACAAAATAGTGGCCCATATCTTCCATGACGGCCTCTGTGGGTACAGCCAGCACTTCATGGGGTGAACTTGTCTTGATATATAAATCGACAAGTGAACCAGAAACAAAATTTCCTCTGTTGTTAATCTCAAATATAACAGGAAGCAAGGGATTATCAAAGCTGACCTGTTTTCCGTAACTGATGACCTTTCCTCCAAGCGAATCCAGGGAATAGGTCTCTCTTGGATTTCTCTTGCATATAGTAGCACCCGATATGTTTCTAAGAGCGTTAAAGTATCGGGCGGCTACATATGCTTGAAGTCTTATGGCGCGCGACTGGGTAATAATCAATAATGGCTGTCCCTCAGTGACATATGCTCCATTGGTTGCCAGAAGTTCCTGGATATATCCGTTGCACGGTGAACTGACAAGTTGTTTTCCTGCGCTGAAATTCTTCTGAAGGTTTTTGTAAACTGCTTCTGCACTCTCAAATTTTCCTCTTGCCTCGGATAACTGTGTGGAAGTAACCAGACGATCGGCCATCAGGTTCTTGCTGCGTTCATATTCACTCTTTGCATGCTTGTATTCGGCTTCTGCCTGAGCATATTCTACCTTGAGATTGGTATGAGGTGTTGCTGAAGCATCAATCTGGCAAATGGCCTGTCCGGCCTTTATGGGACTGCCAGGAGTGAGGCTAACGGATGACAGATTGACAATGCCACTTACTTTGGAGCTGATGGTGATTTCGTCTCCTTGTCCGGGAAGCACCTGAGCTGTTGTACGGATGATTTCGCCCATGTTTTTGTGACTGACTTGTGCCGTAGAAAAATCAACACCCCAGCTCATTTCTTTTGGGAAAACCACCGTATTGGCATTCTCTGGCAATCGGTTTTCGGCATCCTCATGTGCTTTTTCATCATCCTTGAAAGCCATGAGACTATCAAACCGGAATGCAGTCTTCTCATGCTCCTCATGAAGGGTTAGCAGCAAAGTGACCTTACCCTCATTTTGGGGAGTGAACCTGAATATGTATATGCCAGGCTTTTCTGGTGAGTTTGCTGTGAGGGTTTGCTTGTTCCCGTTGATGTCAACAACAAGGGTAACCTGTCCGTTCCTAACAGGCTTGAATGTATCCAGCTTGGTGAAGTGGGCTATGAGAGGACATTCTTCACCGACGACTATCGGATGTATTTCCGCATACAGTTCTGTTTGTCCGTTGTAAGCGGTTAGGGGTATATGATGTTCATGGTGTTCGGTCTCTTGATGATGCTCTGCGCAACCTGAAAATGACATAATGCTACAGGCCAGCATTGCTAATGCAAAATAAATATGTCTCATGTTGATTGTTTGTACTATTGGTTATAAATTAATAGTTGTCAAAATGACATCAAAATAATATCATCTGACACATCCTGCTGAGTGCCAGTATTAATTTATGCAATAGTAGAGGGGGGAGCGCGAAGCGTCCGGGAAGAAGGAGGTGGATCTTTTGCTATATGGAAATCAGGTCCGAAGATAACTGGCTCGCTATATGTAGCCAGTGGTACAGGTAACGGGTCTATGGGCGAGAAGGCTATGTGTAACGGGCTGACGAATGGTCTGTGTTCCATCGGTACAGATGATGCGCACACAAGGACTTCATCGACGGCGAAACCGTGATGGCATTTGTTCTCGTCCTGGTCGTTCCCGTCATGATGTTCGTGGTTTTCCTCCATCAGCAGGTATATCCTGTCGTGATGGTGGTGATGAGGTACGATGGTGTGGGTCAACACAAGTATACCCACAAGTACCCACAATATGGAAAAACGCTTCAACATCAACTGCAAAGGTAATAAAAATTATTCAGAGTAATAGCCATTTGGGGAAATCCATGCCGACAATGTGTTTCTCGTCCAAGAGCATACCGGCAAACATTCCGGGATTGCTGCTGAAAGTCCCAATGAACAACTCACTGTTCAATAGTATCTCAATAGAGGCAAACATTCTGACGAGTTGTGCTCTCCGTTCTTCTGGTGAGATGGATGCCAGCTTCTGTATGTTGTATCCTGACTCATTGTCAGCTGTCAGCGAAAAAATGTGCCACTTGGGATTGTTTCTCCTAAGTTCCACAATAACGTTGA
Organism: uncultured Prevotellaceae bacterium; assembly: GCA_900318305.1. Classification (GTDB taxonomy): domain Bacteria; phylum Bacteroidota; class Bacteroidia; order Bacteroidales; family Bacteroidaceae; genus UBA6382. The sequence continues at coordinate 6,976 of ONKB01000043.1, forward strand.
AGTCATCTGTAAAGACAAAGGCGTTTCTTGTGTCTGATGCTTTTCCTGCTGTTTCAATATATCTCTGAGGGGCAATCAGCTCTATTTCCCTAGCTTTGTCACCTGCGCGGATATGCAGACCAATGTAGCTGTCGGGTAAGCTGATGGTTTTTATCTGCTCATTGATGAGCCTGCGGTATGTGTGGTTGAACCTGTAAACCAGCGGAATCAATCTACGCATGGCCTGACGGATATCTCCTTTGATGCCCAATGCCGGAATATCATATTCCGCTACGGAAAATCGGTTAGTGTGTGTATACCAGAACACATCGTCTTCGGTGATGTTCCGTGTGAATAACTTATATAAACTGGTGACTTTGTTACGGTTGCAGTTGTGTCGGGTTCCGGTCAGGATAGATTTCCCTATAAATGAAGAATTGAAGCGAGGACAGAAGGGTAGGAAAACGTCCTCCCATCCGTCGGGCATTCCAGACAGCTTGTCTTTTGAATATAATACAAATCTGTAGCCATATTGTGCAGCATAGAGCATGCCAAGCAACAGTCCATTTAGCTCCGAGAAAAAACCGTTGCCAGTACCGAAACGCCAAATCAGCCTGCGCTTGAATTTGGCGTTGAATTGTTCATACTCCTCAAAGGTGAGATCTTGCGTGTTTTCTGGACGTCCGGTATATTTCAGCATCTTATGTACTTTGGGTACAAAGATACGAAAAATTATTATAGTCTGCTAATACCCAAGAATTAAACGGGGATGAGTCTGTTATGGCTCATATTATTGTTTTGTTTTGACCAGGCAGGCGTCTAAGTCTTTGGCCAAAGTTTTTTTATCTAATTTCTGTCCGATAAATACAATCTTTTGCATGCGGTCACCATATTGCTCGTCCCAGTCGCGCTTGACACCAGGGTCTTGGGCTAACATGGTCTCCAGTTCGTCTTTGGGCATTGTCGCATACCATAGTCCAGCTTTTTTCAGGGACATTTGCTTTCCTGCCTGCTCAAAGATATAACACATGTCATACTCGTCTTTGAAATAGCAGATTCCTTTGGCGCGGATGATATTCTTAGGCCATAGGCGGGCGACGAATTGATCAAAATTGACCAGGTCAAACGGTTCGCGACGGTAATACACATAAGTGCCTATACCATATTCCTCCACTTCGCCTCCTTCATGGTCATGATGATGCTCATGGTGGTGATGGTGCTCTTCTTCTTCATGATGATGGTGCTCGTGATGGTGATGTTCATGTTCCTCTTCTTCATCATCATGCTCATGATGGTTTTCTATCTCGTCAATCCAAGTTGCTGAAGTGGCGACCTTTTCAAAATTAAACATATTGGTGTTGATAATCTTGTTCAGGTCCACATCGCCGTAGTTGCATTCTATGATTTCCGCCTTTGGCTGCAAACCGCGAATGATTTGTTTGATATGCTCTAATTCCTGAGGTTTGACTTCAGCGGCTTTGTTGAGGAGAATGATGTTGCAGAACTCTATTTGCTGGATGACGAGATTCTCAATGTCTTCTTCTCCGATATTCTCTTTTGTCAGGTCGCTGCCGCTGGCAAATTCATCACGCATACGGAGGGCATCAACAACGGTCACGATGCTGTCAAGGACGGGAACTCCCTCTTGAGTGTATTTGGGCTCCATGGCTGGGATGGAGCAGATGGTTTGTGCTATAGGAGCAGGCTCGCATATACCACTGGCTTCAATGACTATATAGTCAAACCGGTGCATAGCGATTATTTCATGAAGCTGCTCAACAAGGTCCATTTTGAGTGTACAACATATACACCCGTTCTGTAAGGCAACCAGACTGTCGTCTTTTTGGCCTACTATACCACCTTGCTGAATGAGTTTGGCATCAATGTTGACTTCACCGATATCATTGACGATAACGGCAAATTTTATGTCATCCTTGTTTGAGAGTATCCTGTTTAATAATGTTGTCTTGCCACTGCCGAGATATCCGGTGAGCAATAGGACGGGTGTATTTTCCTTTGCCATATTGTGCGTTTTGTTTTGTGATATGTATTTCTATTACAATAACAAATATTGTACCAATCGATAATCAGCTCTGTGACAAAAATATAAGTTGGCTTTATCTGGTCTTTCTTATGTAGTCGGCTAGGCGTATCTGGTAGGTGGCCAAAGCTTCTGCAAGACGATCTTTGGTCTGACGGTTCAGTGTCTCGGCGTTGAGCAGTTCTGTGAGAGTCTCTGTCCCAGTATTATACAGGTTTGTCTCCATGCGGATGTTTTCTTGTGCTTGTTCCACACTGATCCGCGCTAGTTTAATCTGCTGGTAGCTCTCTGTCAGGTTGTTCCAAGCGCTGGCAATGTCGATGGCTAATTTCTCACGGGCGTCCGTTACATTATTTTGGCTCTGCTGCAGTTTGCTTTGCATTCTTTTTATGGCGTGTCTGCCTCCCCACCAGGATGAGATGGGTATGCTGAGTGTCCCGAAGACGAGGCCGTTGGTCATAGTGGTACTCATGAGATTGCTCATCTTGCCAGAGATGCCCCCCAGACCGATGTGATATCCCATTGCGCCGGCAACAAGTGTAGGGAGATTTTTCCCGCGTTCCATTTTGAGTTGCTGTTGGGCGGCTTCAGCCCCCTTCTGGGCCAGAAAGAGTTCTTCCCTTCTTGACACTGCTTGTTCCACAGGAACAAAGAACACCTTGGGATCTTGTTCCTCAAATGAGGTTGTGTCTATGTCTATGTTCTGGTTAGTATTCCCGATTTGATGTGCCAGGAGCATTAGCAGGATACTCTCGGCGTTTTCCAGCTTGAGGCGATTGCTGGCAATCTCCTGCTGTCGTATGCGTACTTTGAGAAGGTCGTTCCGAGTGGTTACGCCTGCTTTTACAAATTGCTCTACTTGGCTGTAAACCGCCTGAATTTGTCTGTCAGCTGCGTTTAGGGTATTAATGTTGTATTTTATGGTGGCGATTTTCCAGTAGTTTTCTGTGACTTTCTGCAATACGTCTTTTTCCTTGAGGCTGTGCTGCAGGGTATAGACATCCTTCTGGATTCTGGCAAGTTGATTTCCTGCACTTATCTGTCCTCCGGCATATATGGGCTCTACTATCGACAGCATTGCATTATATCCCCGTGATACCTCGCTGTAACTGTAAGGCTGCCCGGCTAAAGGGGCGAGATTCTCACTTATGACGGCAATTTCAAGGGGAATTTTCCCGTCTCCCTTGATGATTTTGTCAAAAGCCTGAAAGGCAGTCACGTTGGCGGATATCTGAGGATAGTATTTTGTGTAGGTTTCTGCCTTCTGTTCCTTGGCAACGATAATGTCTAATGCCGCATTCTGTAGCTCGCGGTTGTTTGTTTTAGCGGCATCCAGACATTGCTGGAGTGTCAGGACTACTTGGGCATTGAGAGGACTGACATATAGCAGACTTGCTAGTAATATGATTCTTTTCATCGTTACTGTTTTTTGTTGTAGATTTTCCAGTAAACAACAGGAAGTACTGTTGTGACTAAAACGAGCATACCGATGCCACCGGCGAAAATGGTGACACCTACAGGCATCCAGAAAGAATTACCCTCTATTATCATAGGAATAACACCCACTGCCGTTGTCGCCGTCGTCAGAAAAATTGGAACCATGCGCCGGCGCCCGGCATCAAAGGCAGCTTCCTTGGCACTTATGCCTTCTTCCATCTTCTGGTTGGCATGCTCAAAGATGAGTATCTCGTTTCTCATAATCATACCCATTAATGTTATAAATCCAAACAAAGAGGTCATCCCCAGTGTTTTATCTGCAATGATTAAACCAATCATTGAACCTGGAATGCTAAGACTTATTGCAATAATACAAATGGCAGCGATGCTGAATTTGCGGAAGTTGAACAGCAGGAAAAAGAAGATAATAACGATAGCGATGAAAAGACCCAATGCAATTTCAGGCAAGATTTCGTTATTTTTCTCAGTCTCACCGCCAATCTCCGCACGCACACCCTCTGGAAGTTTCATTTTACTGATGAAGCTTATCAGATGGTTTTGCACCGGCAGGGCATAGACTTCACGTTTTCCTTCTGCTGTAACCGATATGCAGCGCTCTCCGTTGCGGTGAACTACTTGGGTTTCGTCCCAGTAGGGCTTTACCTCGGCAATTTGTCGCAGCGGGATGCTCTTGCCAGATATGGATGAAATGTATGTGTTTTCTATATCACCAATTTTAGCTTTCTCTGATGTGATGTCTTTCAGGATGATAGGCAGTTCGTATGTTTTGCTCTTGTCGTCAAGATAGCTGGTCTCCCAGATTGAGCCAGCCTGTAGCTTGCTCGTTTGCACCATGAGTTGCAGTTCGGCAAGCGTTCGGCTGATGCCCAACTGGCTGCTTGCTACAGCATCCAGTTTGACGTCAACAACGGCCGATGGCTGTTCGAAGTCCGTGTGTACCCATTCCAGCTCAGGCATCTTGCGCATTTCCTCCATCAGTTCCTCAGCGGCTGTCTTGATGGAGTCCAGATTGTTGCCGTAGAAGCGGTATTCGTATGTGGTAGCTGGCATATAGTCCATTTGCTTAAATCGCACGTAGGCATTAGGCCAGTGGTTGGAATACTTAGGCGCATATTCATTCAGCACCTCCAGGGTGGCGTGGATGCTTTGGGTGTTGACGATGAATTGGGCGAAATTCCTGCCGGCCATGATGGGTGCGTATGAGGTGTGGAATCTCGGCGAGGAACAACCTATAAAACTCGTTACACCGGTAATACGTTTATCTTGGGCAAATATGCTCTGTAGGCTGTCGGCTATATTGCGGGTTTCCTCTATGCCACTACCCTCGGGGAGGTAGATTTCCACTGCAAACTGGTTGCGGTCGGCAAAGGGGAACTGTCTGATTTTAAGTTGTAGATATATCAGGCTAGTGAGTATGACAAGGATGGCGGCTCCGACGATGGTCAGCCAAGGATGCCGGAAATTCCAAGTTAATGTCTTGTCGTAGATATTCTGCACCCAGTCGGTGATGTCTTTTTTTCCTTCCTTTTTTTTCTTAACTCTGGTTATCACTGTCGCATTCAGTAAAGGAATAACGCAGGCCGCTATGGCAAGGCTGACTAGTAGGTTGATGGTGATGGTGATGGGGAAGAACCCAATGACGTCGCCTGCTTCGCCGGTCAGGGTGAACAGGATAGGGAAGAAGATGGCGCAGATGCAGATTGTTGCCAAAAACATCGGCCAGAAATATTGTACTACACTTTGTATGGCAGCTTCTTTTCTGCTGTATCCCTTGCTCAGATATTCCATGTATCCGTCGATCACGACGATGGAGTTGTCAACTATCATTCCCAGTACGACGATAAGGCTTGCCAGCGTCATCATGTTGAGTTCAATTCCAGCTGCATACATGATTCCTGTTGAGATGAATGTGGAGAGAGGAATGGTGATTGCCGCCACAACGGCTGAGCGAAGTGGGAAAAGTATGACCATAACCAATATAATGATCAGCATGGACAACATCAGGTCGCGCAAAAAATCGTGTACTGAGATGGCAACCACTTCTGGTTGGTCGGTAATGCGTCTCATCTGGACATCGTCGGGAAGATAATCCTTGCGGAATTGGTTCAGTATGACATCGACGTCTCTTCCGTACTTTACGATATTATTGCCCTTGAGCATTTCCAGAGATAGCAGTACGCATCGTTTTCCGTTGGATTCAATATAGCCGTTGGAGGTGTCATATTCCCGTGTGATGGTGGCGATGTCGCGGATGCGTACAACCTTGCCGTCAGGACCAGAGTATATGATGCGATTACCTAGTTCCTCTTCGCAGTTATCGGTGGTTGCCACGTGGATGTTGATATTCTGGCTGGCTGTCGAGATGTTACCGCTGACTGTGGTGATGCCCTGACTGCTGATGGCCTGTAGAAGTGCACTCTGTCCGATTCCGTATGTGGCCATGCGAGCTCTGTCTAAACTTAGGGTTAGTTGCTCTTTTATTTCGCCATATTGGCGCACATTGCTGACCGAAGGCAGGCGACGCAGACGGTCCGATAGTTCGTCGCTGTATGACTGAAGTTCCCTGTATGAACGAAGGTTGCTTTCAATGGTGATGAGCAGGGCAGAGGTGTCCCCGAAGTCATCCTTGACAATTAGGGCCAGTACCCCCTTGGGTAGTTTCCCCTTGAAGCTGTTCAGTCCATGTTTCATCTTGCTCCATATTGGCGACAGGTCAATCTGGTCATTGTTGAAATGCACCATAATGTAGCACATGCCATTTCGGCAGGTGGAGTAGGTCTTGGCGCGGTTGACCTCTTTGTAGGTGAAGATGTATCTTTCTAGCGGTCGAGCCACCTGCTCCTCGATTTCTTCGGCAGTTGCCCCCGGCATGACGGCGATGACAACGCCGTCGCGTATGGTGAACGGCGGAAATTCGTCTTTGGGCATCATGTAGATGCCGTAAATGCCGAATATAAACAACAATCCTACTATGAAAGCTGTAATTCTGTAGTTGTTTATCGGCCAGGCATACCAGGATCCCTTCATGGCACAACCTCCGTTCCCTCACTTACTTTTTGGTATCCGCTGACGATGATCTTGTCGTTCTCATGCAATCCAGAGGTTACTACGATTCTGTTTCCGACTGTTTCTCCGACAGTTATGTCCTGTCGGTGGGCTTTGGTTCCCCTGACTATCCATACAAACTGCTTGCCTTCTGAATTGCATTGTACACAGCGTATGGGAACAGTTATGGTAGGGACTGCTTCCTTTCTGTCCTGATTACCGAGGCTTAGACTTACCTTGCATACCATTCCGGGCAGCAGTTCGTTAGTCTTGTTGGGAACAAGAATTCTGATGTTGTAAGTATGTGTCATTAAATCCGCCTGGATACCTTTCTCTATAACGTCACCGCAAAAACTCTTGCCAAGGGCGTCGGCGTAGATTAGCGATGGTGTGTTGTGATGTATGCCCGCAATTTCCTTTTCCGGGATGCTTACATTGACTTTAACGGTTCTAATGTCAAGTATGTCGCACACAGGTTCGCTCGGCAAGGCCGTTTCGCCTGAATTCATGTGTTTCTTGCCGATGATACCATCCACGGGAGCCTTGATGGAGCAGTCTGCCAAGTTCTTTTTAGCTAGTTCAAATTGTGCCTGTGCCTGTTCCACCTTGCTCTGAATCTCAACCCATTTCATTTCTGCCAGACTGTTGTTGTCATACAGCTGCTTCATTCTGTTATATACGTCATTTGCTTCTTTCACCTGAGCCTGGGCGTTGGCAAGCAGGTTGTTTGCCTGCGTCTTGTCAAGCTCGGCAATAAGTTGGCCTCTGGTCACATGCTGTCCTTCCGCAACATAGATACGTCCTATTAGCCCTGTGCCAGTAAAGCTGACCGCTGTGCTTGATGACGCTTCAACCGTGCCTACATATTGCTTGCTTCCTGTATCATTTGATACCTGTACAGTTTCCACTGTTACTTTAAGAGGCTCTGTCCTATATTCTTTGGGCGAATGACAGCTTGCGAGGAGCAAACATGCCACAATCCATCCTAAACCATTTTGCGCATATTGCATGATAAAAACAATTTGTTTAAGCCATAAAGCTGTTTGTACTATTCTTTGTGTGCAAAATTATAACATAAAATATCTGGAGAATTCCCCCAAACGGGTCGGAAAGTGTTCTATATTTCCTTCTTCCGAATGAAAAACGAATTATTGAATATAAAATATGTATAATAGAATAACGAAGTGTTTTTAATTGTTGGTTATTATCATTATTTTTGTAACATGAAAAAGATTGAAATGTACAATAGTGGGGTAGAGATACCCTATATCTATCGTGATGAGAATATTGCTTTGGTTGATGACCTGAGTATTGTCAAGAATATTAATGACTCCGTTTTTCTGGAAGGCTATCTGGTGGTGCTTATACTTAAGGGCCATGCTCAGGTGAGTATGTCTGACAGGCAGTATATGTTTTCTTCCGGTGACCTATTTTTCTGTTCCCCCAAGAGCATCCTCAACAACATCATGATGAGTATGGACTTAGAAATTAAGGCAGTCTTTGTTACTCCCTCTTTTGCCCAGCAGATTGTCCAAATGGCCAACCTTGACTTCTCTCTCTACATGCTCGGGATGCAGTCTGAGATTATGCGTCTTACTGAAGATGAAATAAGTGTTGTCACCCAGTACTTCACGATGCTTAGCTACAAGTATAGAGCCCCTGAGACTCCATTCAAGAACTATTCCGTCTCAGCCTTGTTGTCGTCAATGATGTATTCGTTTTCCGATTTGCTTACAGCTCACGACATATCCGTTCAGAACACCTCATACACTTCAGCCAATCAGATATTCAAGCGATTTATTCATCTGCTCAAGTCGCCCGATTGCAATCTCCACTTGGTGAAGGACTTTGCCAGTCAGCTGAATATCTCTCCGAAGTATTTTTCGTCAATTTGCCATATGATTACCGGCAAGTCTGCCAGTACCCTGATTAATGAGGCCAAGATAAACGATGCCTCCCAGTTGTTGCGTAATCCCAATTTGACAATCAAGCAAATATCCGTCAGACTCGGCTTTGCCAATGCCTCCCATTTTGGTACTTATTTCCGTCGTCAGACAGGCATGTCTCCTCAGCATTTTCGCAAGCTGAAAAACTGATTTTAATCTGCCAATAATTATGTGTGAAAATTCAAAAGACACATAAAGTCCCCATAGAGACTCCTGTTCTTTATAAATGATGCAGGATGGTTGAACTGTCAAACCATCCTGCATCTCTTAATAGATTAAGAACTCTATAAGTCTATATTCAAGAAATATGCACTATTTATTCTTCAGGGTTGTTTACCTTGTTCTTGCTGCGGTATTCTGTTGGGGACATACTAGCGTGCTTGAAGAAGAAGTTATTAAAACTATTGGCTGAAGAAAAACCGAGTAGGAGGGCAATCTTCTTGACGGTGAAACCGCTTTCTCTTAACATTTTCAAAGCTCTCTCCTGAATAGCATCGGCCATCATTTGCTTTGTAGTCTTGCCTGCATAAATCTGACACATGCGCAAGAGTGACCAGTGGGGAACGTGCAACTTGTCTGCATAATATTCAGTATATTGCTTTATCTGATCCTCGGTCTTCAAAAGTTCCAGGAATTCTAGATATATTTGTTTGCTCTTTTTCCTTGACTGATCCAGGAATTTTTCCAGTAAGTTGAATGTGGCGGCTTTGACAATGGTATATATAATATCTTTCTTAAGCTCTGGGTATGTTGCATCAACATCTTCGTTGCTGTTCTGGAGGAGTTTGTAGATGTCGTGGAGCAGGTATTCCTTGCCAGAATAGGTGTTGTAGAATACTTTATCCCATTTGATAGGATTCTTTGCGTAGCGATAAAGATCCCTATGGAGCCATTCAAAGAATGTTTTGTCCATGACGATGATGCCGTTCTTGCTGTTTGATGTCGCTGTAATTTCTGAGACAAACGGCCCAGTGGTATTGTAAATAATATATTGTTTGGACTTGAGAGTATAGACCTTGTTATCGGCAGTCACATTGATAGTTCCGTGGAAAGCAAAAATCAGGACGATGAAATCACCAGGTAGGGCAGTCAACTCGTTGATGTCCCATGGGTTTTCCTTAATTGCTAACTCTTCCTCAACGTAGTCAGCAAAGTCGTAAGATTTAGCCCACCTCATTAAAGTAAAATTTCTTCTCGATACTCTTCTTTTTCTTCTTGGTTTGATTTCTTTCTTCATATTATTTAGTTTAAGCAGGGGTTATTGTTTCTCTTAAAGAGAGATTTGTTAATTTCGGGTCTAAGTTATAAAATAAATATTAATTAAATGCCATTTTTGCTAAAAATATTCAAAAAATAATTGTTTTTATGTCTTTAGAACTTAAATGATTGAGTGGTGGGAGACATGTGAGATGGTTCCGAAGCATGAATTTGATGTTAATAACAGAACGAAGAAAAAATGTTTTCTGGTCATGTCTTTTACATTATTCTTGTTGATGGGTTATAATCTCTTGTCAATACCCCACATGAGTTTGTTGCGAAGTGTATCGTAATAGTCGCTGCCATATTTTCTGACGATGTAAATAAAGTAGGAAGCCTTGCGTATTGTAATTGGGGTGTCATCGGGCAGACTAAGACTTCGACCGTCAATTGATAGCAAAAAATTGTGGTTACGGCTATGGATTCTGAAATTTATGGTACAGTCATCGTTGAGCAGTACCGGACGGATATTGAGGCTGTGGGGTGCGACGGCAGTAATGGCAATGCTGTTAGAAGAAGGTGCAATGATGGGACCGCCATTACTTAGAGAGTATCCTGTGGAACCTGTCGGCGTACATACTATGATTCCGTCGGACTGGTAGGTGTTGAGGTAATGATTATCAACATGGGTCTCAATGCCTATCATAGATGAATTGTCGTGTTTCAATAGGGCAACTTCGTTGAGAGCATAGGGATAAATGTCCAGAATATCCTTGTCAGAGATGACATGGAGGACACTTCTCTTCTCGATGGTATATTTGCCATGGGATATCCCGCTAAGAACGGCTTCTGTCTCGTCTGGGGTTATATCTGACAGGAATCCCAGCCTTCCAGTATTGATGCCGATGATGGGTATCTTCTTGTCGCCGACAAACTCAGCGGTTTTCAAAAAAGTACCGTCACCTCCAAGGCTTACGGCGAAATTGGCCGTGAATTCGCGGTTATGGATAATCTCATCGGGCTCAAATGGAAGGGAAATGTTCTGTTTTATAAATTGGTAGAACGATTCCTCCATGGCGATAAAAGCGGACTTGGACTTCAAAGTTTGTATGACCAGAGAGAGAGCTGAGGATTTCTCTGGCTGGAATACATTACCGAACAGGGCAAATTTTGTGGTAGAGCGCTTCATTTCCTCTTTTTCTTTTGAATACATAGTGAAATCAAATGGAAAAAATCGTATCTTTGCCTTAAGTTTGGGCAAAAGTAATAAATAATTATAAAATGACAAGGCTTAGTGTAAATATTAATAAGGTCGCAACCTTGAGAAATGCTCGTGGGGGAAATAATCCCAATGTTCTTCAAGTAGCATTAGATTGTGAATTATATGGTGCACAAGGTATTACAGTTCACCCTCGTCCTGATGAAAGACATATCCGTTACCAGGATGTGTATGACTTGAAACCTGCATTGCGTACAGAATTTAACATAGAGGGTTATCCTGTGCAAAGTTTTATGGACTTGGTGTGTAAAGTGAAACCTGCCCAGGTGACATTGGTTCCGGATGCCCCTGATCAGCTGACGTCAAACCATGGATGGGATACGAAAACTTATAAAACAATGTTGCGTCATCTTGTATCCGTGTTCAAGGAAAATGGGATTAGAACCTCCCTTTTTGTTGACCCTGATGTGGAGATGATTGCCTATGCTGCAGAAACTGGGTGTGACCGTGTGGAGCTATATACAGCTCCCTATGCAGAAGAATATCCTGTGAATAAGGAAAAAGCCATTGAAAATTATATTAGGGTTGCGGATGAGACCAAGAGACTAGGGCTGGGACTTAATGCAGGGCATGACCTGAGTTTGGTTAATCTGAAATATTTCCATAAGATGATTCCCTGGCTGGATGAGGTAAGTATAGGACATGCGCTGATTTGTGATGCTTTATATTTGGGTTTGGAAAAGACTATTTCTGAATATCTTAAATGTTTACAATAATGATTGAAGTTTCGTTGTTTTTGGCTGAAGGCTTTGAGGAAATAGAGGCAAGTACCCCAATATGCTATTTACGCCATACAGGAATCGGGCTACAGACTGTTTCAGTTACTGGTAACAGAATGGTGAAAGGTGCTCATGGTATGCCTGTTGTGGCCGATGTCCTCTTTGAAGATGCTGATTTCTCCACGACCCAGTTGCTGATTCTTCCAGGTGGAGTTCCCGGTGCGGAAAACCTGTCTGCTCATGACGGCTTGAATCATCTGGTAAAAGATTTCTTGGAGAAAGGGAAGGGTGTTGCTGCTATTTGTGCAGGTCCTATGGTTCTGGGTAAACAAGGCCTCCTTAAGGGTAGAAGAATAGTGTGCTATCCTGGTTTTGAATCGTATATGGAAGGGGCAGAGGTCAATGCGAATCAGTCGTCTGTAGTAGACGATAATCTCATCACAGCGAATGGTCCTGCCTCTGCGATGCTTTTCTCATATAATATTACGAAGATGCTGCGAGGCGAGGCAGTAGCCCGCGAGATGGCAAACGGGATGATGGTCAATTATTTCTGATGGATAAATACTGTATAGTCGTTGCCGGTGGGAAGGGAGTTCGTATGGGGGCGGATGTTCCCAAACAGTTTATTCCATTGCAGGGCATGCCAATATTGATGCGTACGATTTACAGATTGCATCAAAGTGTGCCAGAGGCTAAATTTGTGCTGGTGTTGCCACGAGAACATATTGTACTATGGGAAGAATTGGTGAGACGATACTCATTTGATGTTCCAGTACGGATTGCTTATGGTGGCGACACTCGTTTCCAGTCAGTAAAAAATGCTCTTTCTCTGATTGAAGACGAGGAGGCTCTTGTTGCTGTACACGATGGAGTACGCCCCTTTGTTGATGAGACTGTTGTAAAAATGTGCTTTGAAGTTGCTGAGAATGAAGGAACTGCCATTCCTGCTATCTCTTCCGTGGAATCAGTGAGGATTGAGAATTCATGCGGTGCAACGGTTCCCTTTAATAGAGATAAAATTTATCTTGTACAGACTCCGCAAACCTTCAGACTAAAGCTTCTCAGGAAGGCTTATCAACAGAAGTTCCAGCCAGGTTTTACCGATGATGCGTCTGTCGTTGAGACACTTCCTGAAAAGATTACTCTGGTTCAGGGAAACAGGGAAAATATAAAAATCACAACGCCGTTTGACCTTAAGGTTGCTGAGGCTTTTCTTGGATAACAATCTGGATTCATACATATGTACGATGTATTGTCACAAGACATCATGTATCTCCATGGGGTGGGGCCGAAAAGGGTAAAAATCTTCAATAAGGATTTGGAGATTTTTTCTTTGCGTGATTTGCTGTATTATTTCCCTCATAAATATATAGACCGTTCTCGCATTTATAGAATCAATGAGCTTGAGGAGAATATGGCCGCAATCCAGATAATAGGTCAAATTAAACTGCTTACGGAAGTAGGTATAGGCCGTAGGAAACGACTTGAGGCTATATTTGATGATGGAACTGGGGTTATCCGGCTCGTCTGGTTTGGTGGTATCAATTATATTAAGAGACAACTTAAACTTAATATGGATTACCTTGTCTTTGGCAGGCCGTCGGTGTTCAACCATGAAATTAACGTGACGCAACCCGAGATGACATTACTCAATAAGATTCCCGCTATTGACCATCTGGCTAAACTGCGCCCTGTCTATAGTCTGACTGAGTCGATGCGTAATTCAGGCATAACGTCGAGTGTGATAGAACAGATGATAGGTGATGTTTTTGCCAAATTAAATAACGTCCATATCCCAGAGACTCTTCCCGAATATTTCCGTGCTAAATATGACCTTATTGGACTGGAGGAGGCTCTTCGTGAAATCCATATTCCTTCTGATATGGAGAAAGTGAGGCAGGCTGAACGTCGTCTGAAATTCGAGGAATTGTTCTATGTTCAGTTGGATATCCTTAACTATGCAGACTTGCGTTCCAAGAAATATAGGGGATTCGTATTCTCGAAAATAGGGCCACATTTCATGACTTTCTATAATGAACATTTGCCTTTTAAACTTACAGAAGCACAGAAACGAGTTATCAAAGAGATACGCAATGATTTGGGTAGTGGACTCCAGATGAACCGACTTTTGCAGGGAGATGTGGGCAGTGGTAAAACTATAGTGGCGCTGATGACCATGCTGATAGCGTTGGATAACGGGTATCAGACGTGTATCATGGCACCGACGGAAATCCTTGCAGAACAGCATTATGCCACAGTGAAAAGGCTGTTGGGAGATATGGATGTAAAGGTTGCACTTCTTACTGGTGTTGTTAAGGGAAAGCGTCGCGCACAAATTCTGGAAGGAACATTGTCGGGCAATGTGAATATTCTTGTCGGCACCCATGCTCTTTTGGGCGATATTGTCAGTTTTAGAAATGTCGGTCTGGCTATAATTGATGAACAGCATCGCTTCGGCGTTGAACAACGTGCAAAGTTGTGGCAGAAGAATGATTCGCCTCCTCATATCCTAGTGATGACTGCTACGCCTATTCCACGAACATTGGCCATGACAGTTTATGGTGACTTGGATGTCTCTGTTATCAACGAATTGCCACCTGGCCGGAAGTCGATAAAGACGTTGCATTATTATGAAGAGAATGAGGAAAAATTAGTCAATCTTGTCAGAAGAGAAATAGAGACTGGGCGGCAGGCTTATTTTGTATTCCCTTTGATAGAAGAGAGCGAGAAGTCAGACCTTAGGGACCTGGAAAATGGATTTGAACATATCTGTGAGCTGTTTAAGGAAATGAAAGTAGCTAAACTGCATGGACGCATGAAGGAGACTGAGAAAAATGCCGTGATGGATGCATTCAAGACAGGTGAGTATAATATATTGGTTTCTACAACAGTTATTGAAGTGGGGGTAGATGTGCCGAATGCCTCGGTTATGGTTATTATGAATGCAAACCGTTTTGGGCTGGCACAGCTCCATCAATTGCGTGGAAGGGTAGGTAGAGGTGCTGACCAGTCCTATTGTGTCCTCGTAACTGGTTATAAAATATCAGAAATATCTTCAAGGCGCCTGGAGATTATGGTTGATTCTACAGACGGGTTTTATATCGCTGAAGAGGACCTTAAACTGAGGGGCCCAGGTCTACTCGAAGGTACACAGCAAAGTGGTATTATCTTTAACTTGAAGATAGCCAATGTAATCAAAGATAACGATTTGCTCGTTCTTGCCCGAAATGCAGCCCAGGAACTTCTCAAGGCTGACCCAGACAGGAACTCTCCTGCCAATGTCGTTATTTGGAGACAAATGTTACAAAAACATAAAACGACTGTTGATTTGTCTAATATTTCTTAAAAGTTGCATGATTGTTGTTTAATTACTTGGCTGTTTGAATTATATTTCTTAAATTTGCAAAGTTAAAATATCAAAAAGGTTTTTTTTATAGGCTTTTTGGACGAGAAGATAATCCATGAAATATCATATAATTAGATTCGTATTTTTCTGTTTGTTTATTGTTCTGGGTATTACTGGCTATGCACAGGATTTAATGGCTCGACAAGCTCCCCTTGACAGAAAATTGAAAGCAGTTGATTCCGTCTCATTACAACGTGCTATACGTCAGGAGATGTCAGAAATGATTTCTGACATCTATCCTGTATGGTCAAACGAACATGTTAATGTCTATAAAGATTTCGCAAAACCTAATACTTTTCCTATTGATTTGAGAGGTTTTTCAATGCCAACGCCAAGTCGCGTCATTACTTCACGCTATGGATACCGTAGGTCTTTCAGACGATATCATTATGGTCTGGACGTTAAGGTCTATACAGGTGACACCATTTATGCGGCATTCAGTGGAAAAGCCAGGATAGTCAGCTATGACCGCCGGGGATATGGTTATTATATTGTTTTGCGTCATGCTAATGGTCTGGAAACCGTTTATGGACATCTATCCAGACAATTCATACATGAAAATGATATTGTCAGATCTGGCGAGCCTATAGGCTTGGGTGGTAGCACTGGACGTTCTACAGGAGCTCATCTCCATTTTGAAACGCGCTTGCTGGGTGAACCTATCAATCCTGAATTGCTTTTTGACTTTCCTAATCAGGATGTGACTTGTGATGTATATACATACCGTTACGGGAACAACGACAAAAAGGTTGACCTTCCTGCTGACTGGGATGATGAAATATCAGGGGAGAATAAAGCTGCAGCCACAGAGATGGTTATGGTTGACGAGCCGGAAACAGAGGAACCAGTCGTGTTGTCACATAAAAAGTCTGCTAAGAGTCGTTCCCTTTATCATAAGGTCAAGAAGGGTGACAGCCTCTATAGCATTGCTAAGAAAAATAAAATTACCCTTCAACAACTGTGTGCATTGAATGGTATCAGCAAGAAAACTAAACTTCTTCCAGGTCAGATTCTAAAAACCCGATAATATTAGTTTATTTAGATGCAAAAGGCTTCACAATCGTGAAGCCTTTTGCATCTAAATAATTGTTGTTTAAAAGTTGTTTTGTATCTTTACATTTGAAAATAATAATACTCACAATAAGAATGATATGATACAGTCTCTTTTGGATTTCCTTAATGAATCTCCTGTTAATTTTCTCGCTGTGGATGCTGTTGCAAAACGTCTGGAAGATGCCGGATTTGAACGTTATGATGCTACGGCACCATTGTTTAATGTCCAACCTGGAGATATGTTCTATTACACCAAGAACTATTCCTCCATATATGCTTTTCGCATAGGACGTCAGCCTCTTGGTGAAGGTGGGTTCCGTATGATTTGTGCTCATTGTGATTCACCTACGTTCAGGATTAAACCTAATGCTGAGATGAAGGGAGAAGGTGGTGTTGTAAAACTCAATACAGAGGTGTATGGTGGTCCAATCCTCTCTACATGGTTCGACCGCCCGTTAAGCTTGGCAGGACGTGTTGTGCTAAGAACTGACAATCCGTTATTGCCCTTGACTCGTTTGTTGCATATAAAGGAACCATTATTGCAAATTCCAAATCTTGCTATCCATTTTAATCGTCAGGTTAACGATGGAGTCAAGTTAAGCCGTCAAAAGGATATGCTTCCTATTATAGGAATTCTGAATTCCGAGTTGGAGGAGGATAACCTGTTGCTTCATCTCATAGGTGATGAGTTGAATGTTGATATAGAGGATATACTTGATTTTGATATATATCTGTATGATGTAACTCCAGCATGTCTTTTGGGCATCCATCAGGAGTTTATCTCATCAGGCCGTCTTGATGACCTCTCAATGGTTCATGCTGGTCTGACAGCCTTAGTTGATGCTCAACCGGATATACCAGATGTTACTCAAGTCCTTGCTATCTTTGACAATGAAGAGACTGGTTCGCAGACAAAACAAGGTGCTGGGAGTCCTTTCCTCTCTCTTCTCCTGAAGCGTATTTGTAATGCCCAGAATGGGGGAGTAGATGAGTTTAGCCGTGCTATAGAGAAGGCCTTCATGATTTCTGCAGATAATGCCCATGCGTGGCATCCTAATTATACTGAGAAATATGACCCGACCAATCATCCTGTAATGGGAGGTGGACCGGTTGTCAAATTTAATGCCGCACAGAAATATGCAAGTGATGCTGTCTCTGCAGCAGTATTTGTGTCCGTTTGTGAAAAAGCAGGAGTACCATGCCAGCGTTTTGTAAATCATAGTGATGTAGCCGGTGGCAGTACTTTGGGAAATATCCTTGCTTCTTCTTTGCCCATACGTGGCGTCGATATGGGTAATCCTATCTGGGCGATGCATAGTGCCCGTGAGACGGGTAATGTGAATGACCATGAGTATTGTATTCGGGCTTTTACGACTTTCTATGAACTTCCTTCTTCAGAAGAATAAAGGATGGGATATCTGTCCATGTATTTTATTATTGTATACTGAAATTTAGTATTCTCTTACAATAATATTCTGTGAGGATATTTTGAGTAGATATCTTCGTAAAATAGACTTTGCGGAAAAATGGTTGTTCCTCCTTGATTTTCCCCGCCTGAGGTTTTGTCCATTTTGGGACAAAGGCAAATCTTGGGACAGGCCAAATGACTTTAAAATGACAGGCGAAATGATCTC